>CALXSO010000029.1 GCA_944391155.1 uncultured Clostridia bacterium | reverse complement strand
GGAAAATTAGATGGAATAGAAAAACCAGTTGACTTAAATATTTGTTATAAAAAGTATTTTTAAGTAGTTTTGAATTTTGAAATCTTATAAATGAGTTTATAGGTAAAACCATAAAAACCTAAATATATTATTAGTATAAGGAATAAAAAATGGACAAAATATCTGTTATAGTATCATGTTACAATGAAGAAGAAAGTTTACCATTATTTTATCAAGAAATGGAAAGAGTAAGAAAGAAAGATTTTGAGGGAATCGATTTTGAATATATTTTTGTAAATGATGGTTCAAGAGATAATACTTTAAAAGAAATGAAAGAATTGCGACAAAAAGATAAAAAGGTAAGATATATATCATTTTCCAGAAATTTTGGAAAGGAAGCTGCAATGCTTGCCGGTCTAGAAGCATCAACGGGAGATTATGTTACATTGATGGATGCTGATTTGCAAGATCCACCAGCATTGCTTAGACAAATGTATGATTATATAAAAAAAGACAAATTCGATTGTGTGGGAACTAGGAGAGTAAATAGAAAAGGAGAACCACCAATAAGAAGCTTTTTTGCTAGAATATTTTATAAAATTATAAATAAAATGTCTAAAATAGAAATGGTGGATGGAGCAAGAGACTATAGATTAATGACAAAACAAATGGTAGATGCAATAATATCAATGAAAGAATATAATCGTTATTCAAAGGGTTTGTTTAGTTTTGTTGGATTTAATACAAAATGGATAGAATATGAGAATGTCGAAAGAGTTGCAGGAGAAACAAAATGGTCTTTTTGGAAGCTATTTAAATATGCAATTGAAGGTATAACAGCATTTTCTACTACGCCATTGATAATTGCGTCAGTTATAGGTATATTATTTTGCTTAGTAGCGTTTTTATTGATTTTAGTAATAATAATAAAAACTTTAATATATGGTGATCCGACATCTGGTTGGCCTTCAATGATATGTGTGATATTTTTTGTGAGTGGTGTTCAGTTATTTTCATTAGGAATAATAGGTCAATATTTGTCAAAAACATACTTAGAAGTAAAGCATAGACCAATATATATAATAAAAGAAACAGAGAAAGGAGAAATTGATAATACGGACAAAAGTCAATCTGAGAATCAATATAATTAATATGAAAAAAATTATAGAATTATACAATAAATATAAAGAAGTAATAAATTATTTAATATTTGGAGGATTTTCTACTCTTGTAAATTTTGTTTCATATTATATATTTGCAAGAACCTTAAAAATTGATGAAGTAGTTAGCAGTGGACTATCATGGTTTTGCTCAGTATTATTTGCTTATGTGACAAATAAATTATTTGTATTTGGAAGCAAAAAGAATAGTAAAAGAGAAGTAATAAAAGAAATGATATCATTTTTTCTTGCTAGAATAATATCTGGTGCATTGTGTGATGTAGGTACATTTGCTTTAATGGTAAAAGTTTTAGGAATAAATGATATAATAGCTAAATTAATTACACAAATCATGGTAGTAATAGTAAATTATCTATTTAGTAAACTTTTTATTTTTAAAAAAGATAAAAATAAAAGGTAATAAATAATATTAACAGACTAAAAATAAATATATATAAACAAAAATAAAGTGAGGAATAGTAAGTTGGAAAAAGAAAAGAACAAAAAAATATCAGTTGTTATTCCAATGTATTATGAGGAAAAAGTAGTTACAGAATGTTATAATAGATTAAAAAATGTATTGGAAAAATTGAATAATTATGATTATGAGTTAATATTTGTAAATGATGGAAGTCAGGATAATACATTAAATTTATTAGAGGAGATAGCAACTCAGAATAAAAAAGTAAAAGTAATTTCATTTTCAAGAAATTTTGGGCATCAAGCAGCTGTAACAGCTGGTTTAAAATTTATAACAGGTGATGCGATTGTAATAATAGATGCGGATTTGCAGGATCCTCCAGAAAGAATTCCTGAAATGTTGAAATTATGGGAAAATGGTTATGAAGTGATATATGGTAAAAGAAAAAGTAGAAAAGGAGAATCAGCATTTAAACTTTTAACTGCAAAAATGTTTTATACAACTTTAAATGCTTTGTCAAATGTGGAGATACCAAAAGATACAGGTGATTTTAGATTGGTAGATAGAAAAGTTGTAGATGTAGTTAATCAATTGCCTGAGCATAATAAGTTTTTAAGAGGATTGTTTAGTTGGGTTGGATATAAACAAACGCCTTTTGAATATGAAAGGCAAGAAAGATTTGCAGGAAAAACAAAATATCCTTTAAAGAAAATGCTAAAACTTGCATCTGATGGTATAATAAGTTTTTCTACTAAACCATTAAAAATTGTTGGATACATTGGGATTTTATCTATACTATTATCTATAGCTATTTTAATATATTCTTTGATTTCATTTGCTTTTAAATTAAATGATTTGACTGCTGGATGGACTTCAATAATGGTTACGGTGACTTTTTTTGCAGGAATACAGCTAATTTCTGTTTGGATTATGTCGGAATATGTTGGAAGAATATATGATGAAACTAAAAAAAGACCAGAATATATTATTGATAAAAAAATAAATTGCTAGGAATTTTTGGAAAGTCAACGGATTAATTTTATACTGAACTGAAATTTGACCTAATTTTTTTCTATATAATAAATAAAGTACAAGAAAAGTCTTGTACTTTTTTTTATTTAATGATATTATAAATAAGATTCTTAAGGTTATGGAACCATAAAATCCAAATAAATAGTAAAAGAGGTAACATTTTATGAAGATTTTAATAACGGGAGCAAACGGAATGCTTGCTAAATCAGTTAGAGAAAGACTTGCAGAAGGAAATGAATTAATATGTACAGATGTTAGTGAGTTAGATATTACTAAAGAAGATGAAGTGATTAAAAAAGTGGAAGAAATAAAACCAGAGTATATAATAAATTGTGCAGCATATACAGCTGTAGATAAAGCAGAAGATGTATATGAATTAGCAGATAAGATAAATGCAGATGGACCTGGAAATTTAGCTAAAGCCGCAAAGAGAGTGGATGCTGTATTAGTACATATAAGTACAGACTACGTTTTTAATGGAGATTTAGATGTGTCTAAGGTATATATTGAAACAGATGAAGTAGGTCCTGTTACAGTTTATGGAAAAACAAAACTTCATGGAGAAGAGGAAGTACAAAAAAATACAGATAAATTTTATATATTTAGAACAGCTTGGTTATATGGTGATGGAAATAATTTTGTGAGAACAATGATTAAATTGGGAACTTCAAGAGATGAAATAAATGTTGTTTCAGACCAGCATGGAAGTCCAACATATGCAGAAGATTTGGCAAATATTATAGCCCAGGCAATAGAAAAGAAAATACCATACGGAATTTATCACTCAACAAATCAAGGATTTACAACATGGTATGAATTTACAAAAAAAATATTTGAACTTGCAAATATTTCTTGTAAAGTAAATCCAGTAACAACTGAAAAATATATTGAAATGATGAATATAAAACAAGCCAAAAGACCTTTTAATTCTCAACTAAGCAAGGATAAAATTTTAGCACAAGGAATTAAAATTCCAAGTTGGGAAGATGGATTAAAGAGATATTTAAAAGTAGAATTAAATAGTAAATAGATAATTGTTGTATATGGAAAAATTATTTAGAGATGAGAAAAAAGTCAATTTTTCTTTTGAAAATAGAAGATAAGAAATTATTTTACTTTAAGTTTATGTAACATAAAAATATCAATTTATTTCCTATACAATAAAAAATGGTTTATAGGTAAATCCATAAAACCTAAATTTTTACATAAGGAATGATAATAGATGAAAAATAGAAAAGGAATAATATTAGCAGGAGGTAGTGCAACAAGATTATATCCACTAACACTTGCTATATCAAAACAAATAATGCCAGTGTATGATAAACCAATGATATATTATCCATTATCAGTTTTAATGGAGGCAGAAGTAAGAGAAGTTTTAATAATATCAACACCAAGAGATATTGTAACATTTAAAGCATTACTTGGAGATGGTTCACAATGGGGAATGAAATTTGAATATAAAATACAAGAAAAGCCAAATGGGCTTGCAGAGGCTTTTATTATAGGAGAAGAATTTATAGGAAACGACAATGTGGTAATGATTTTGGGAGATAATATGTTTTATGGATCACATTTGCCAGAAATTTTAAGAAGAGCAAGTTATAGAGATGACGAATCAACAATTTTTGGATATTATGTAAAAGATCCACGAGCATATGGTGTTGTTGAAATAGATGAAAACGGAAAAGCAATTTCAATAGAAGAAAAACCAGAAAATCCAAAGTCAAATTATGCAGTTCCTGGGCTATATTTTTATACGAATGATGTTGTAGAAATAGCGAAAAATGTTAAACCATCAGCTAGAGGAGAATTAGAAATAACTAGCATAAATGATGAATATATGAAAAGAGGAAAATTAACTGTAGAAAAACTAGGAAGAGGAATGACTTGGTTTGATACAGGGACACATGATGCATTACTTGAAACAGCAAGTTTTGTTCAAACAATAGAAAAAAGACAAGGAATGCAAGTATGTTGCCCAGAAGAAATAGCTTATAAAAAAGGATGGATAACAGCAGAAGAGCTTTCTAATCTTGCAGAAAGATTCATGAAAACAGAATATGGAGTTTATCTAAAAGATTTAGCAGAAAATAAATTCGGAGAAGAATAGTTAAATAGTTTAAATATGATTATTAAAAATCAAACAAACAATTAAATATTAGACTTTAAATTTATAAATAAATTATAGTTTAATCACATATGGTTTATAGGTAAAACCAAAAACCTAAATATTTTATAAAGGAAGATTAAAATGGGAAATTTTAAAAAAGTTGAAACATCAATTGAAGGAGTGTATGTAATTGAACCAACAGTGTTTGGAGATAATAGAGGATACTTTATGGAAACATATAGCGATAAAGAATTTGATGAAATTGGCTTAAATTATAATTTTGTACAAGACAATCAATCAAAATCAAGAAAGGGAGTACTAAGAGGGTTACATTTCCAAAAAGAAAATACACAGGCAAAAGTAGTAAGATGTATAAAAGGAGAAGTATTTGATGTTGCAGTAGATTTAAGACCAGGAAGCAAAACATATGGAAAATGGGAAGGTGTAATTCTTTCAGAAGAAAATAAAAAAATGTTTATGATACCTAGAGGATTTGCACATGGATTTTTAGTATTGTCAGATGAAGCAGAATTTACATATAAATGTGATGATATATATAATCCAACAGCAGAAGGTGGTTTAGCTTGGAACGATAAAGATGTAAATATAGAATGGCCACTAGGTGATATGAAAATAGAAGATTTATTAACATCAGAAAAAGATGCAAAATGGCCAACACTTGCAGAATTAAAGAAAACAGATTTATTTCAAAACTTAAATTAAAAAATAGATTAAAGAGATTTTGAATAATATTTTTTAGACTTAAAAGAAAATACTATTGAAATTACATAAAACGGAAAATATCATTAATATTGTGGAAGTAATAATATTACATATATTTGTATTAGAAATTATTAGATAATAAAATGATATTTATTAAGAATTTAAATAGTAAAGGATATATTCACTAAAAAGATTATACGAATTGCAAAAATTAATAAATTATAGAAAGAAATAAAAAGAAAAGGAGAATAAAAAATGAGTAATAATGTTTTAGTAACAGGAGCAGCAGGATTTATAGGGGCCAATTTTGCAGAATATTTTGTAAATAAGCATCCAGACTATAATGTAATTGTATTAGATAAATTGACATATGCAGGAAATATGGATAATTTAAAAAAAGTAATTGATAAAATAACATTTGAAAAGGGAGATATTTGTGATTTTGATTTTGTAATGGATTTGTTTAAAAAATATGATATCAATGGTGTAATACACTTTGCAGCAGAATCACATGTAGATAATAGTATAAAAAATCCATTTATTTTTACACAAACAAATGTAATTGGAACACATACATTATTAGAAGCAGCTAAACAAAATTGGGGAGAAGGAAGTAAAAATAAATTTGTACATGTATCAACAGATGAGGTATATGGTTCTTTAAAAGAAGATGGATATTTTACAGAAAAATCACCAATAAAACCAAGTAGCCCATATTCAGCATCAAAAGCAAGTTCAGATTTAATTGCTTTTGCATATAAAGAAACATATAAAATGAATGTGAATGTAACAAATTGTTCAAATAATTATGGACCATATCAACACAATGAAAAATTAATACCACATATGATTAAATTAGCACTAAATGATGAAAAATTGCCAGTTTATGGAACAGGAAAAAATATTAGAGATTGGTTATATGTGGAAGATCATTGTGAAGCAATAGATTTAGTATTCCACAAAGGTATAGCAGGAGAAAGATATAATATTGGTGGACATAATGAAAAGAGAAATATAGATATAGTTAAATTGATTTTACAAAGATTAGGAAAATCAGAAGATTTGATAGAATTTGTAGAAGATAGAAAAGGACATGATTATCGTTATGCAATTGATCCTACAAAAATAAAAAATGAATTAGGATGGTATCCTAAAACAAAATTTGAAGATGGAATTGTAAAAACTATTGATTGGTATTTAGCTAATCCAGAATGGTTAAATTAATATCCAAAAAAGAAAGGATGTTAAAATGATTGATAAATATAAAGATAAATATTTTAGAAAATACTTCTGCTATGGAATTGAAGATAAAGAAAGCGTACTTGAAAGAATTATTTATGAGTCTATGAAAGAGTCTCATAATATATTTGGAAGTTTGGGTAATTTGTATTCAGTTCCAAATAAAATACAATTAGATAAATTAAAAGAATTTGCGAGTATGCATTATAAGCAATTTTATCGCTTTGTAATTTTAAATGATGATCCTAAAAATTTTGAATATCAAACAGAAAATGAAGATGAGATTGTTGAAGATATTATAAATAAAAAGATAAGAGAATTTATTAAAAATAACCAATTAGAGGAATATGCAGTAGGATATTTTTTTTCAGCAGAATTTGAAAAAAATTTTATTGAAGCGGAATATCAATATAGAAAAGGTAATTTAAATAGAGGATGGACCTGTGCTATTTTTGATAGTTTAAAACGTTTAGAAAGACTAGAAAAAGAAAGGCCAGATTTATATAAGTTAAAATGGATAAAAGCAAAAATGGCTAGAGCAATAACAAGAAAACCACCAATGCAAGAAGAGATGTCAAGACTTTTAGAATTTTGTAATAGTGAAAAAGAAATTTCGAATATAGAAAGATTTCTTAAAGATGAAGAAAGAGATTAATCTAAATAGAAAGCACTGTGTTACAATTTAGCATGGCATAAAGTAATCCGTCTGAAATGTTATATATATGTATTTTTTGTCAAAAAAAGCTTTAGGTCTACCTATTTGTCTTTGACAAAAAAACTTATATATCAATATTTCAGACTACTTTACAAAAAGAAGTTTAAATAGTAACAATAATGTAGCAATTATTTTTATTTTTTATTAATATTATGTTTACAAAACATTAATGGTGTGATAGAATACAGTTATTAACGCTTGCCAGCGTATCAAAATAGGTGGTCCTACAGATTTATGATAGTAGGAGAAAGGGATTATTATGAATAACATGAAAGAAATGAAAGCTCGGGAATATTTAAAAAAAGTTGAGTCCTATGCGAAAGTAAGAACTCAAATTCAATTAAATCTGGTTAGAGTAACACCAGATGGAATTCCTGTTTTTTGGGAATGTGACTACAGGGATAGAAATACAAGGTCTGTTCCGATACCAAAAGACATTGTGTTCATTTTATCAGATGGCACAATGGTTTCACGAAAGAGAAAAAAAAGGAGAGATAAAGAAATAGCTATGGTGCTTATAATGAATAATTATAAGTATTTTAAATACTATCAGATGAGGTATTCTGGGAATCCCATTCCAGGAAAAGCCTTGGAGGCAATGGTAAGATATTTTAATGCCATATATATAAAAGGCAAAAAAATATATTTACCAAAAGAAGCTGGACCATTTACAAATCCAGTTTCAGCTTTGTGGCGGTATGCTGTGAAGTACTCTGATGCATTTGATGGATATGAATGCATAGAGGTTGAAACGAGAGCAGATGACCCAAGTTTCCATATGTTTTCATATTAGTCTGTCATAATAAAATGGAGAATGTAATACATCTTATACATTGTATTACATTCTCCATTTTAGTGTATAGAAAAAAATCGACTTTTATTATTACTCTATGTGAATTTTTTCGCATACAACTAGAAAGGTTTACCTATATAAAGCCCTGCTTAAGCTCTACCTGTGAGGCTTTGCTATATTATTATATATGAATTAGCAAAAAAAAATAAAATGAATAATATATAATATCTAATTTTTAGGAGGAATATATGAAAACACAGAAAAGCAAAATAGATAAATATATTATTGCATTAGCAGGGAACCCAAATGTGGGAAAGTCAACAATTTTTAATAGTTTAACAGGGATGCATCAACATACAGGAAATTGGCAAGGAAAAACAGTTGCAAATGCAACTGGAACACTTAAATATAAGAATTTAGAATTTGAGCTAGTAGATATTCCAGGAACATATTCGATCATGTCGAATTCAGAAGAAGAAGAAATCGCAAGAAATTTTATATGTTTTGGAAATCCTGACCTCACAGTAGTGGTTTTAGATGCAACTAATATAGAAAAAAATCTAAATTTATTACTTCAAATACTTGAAATTACAAATGATGTAGTTGTGTGTGTAAATTTACTTGATGAAGCAAAAAAGAAAGGTATAGAAATAGATTCTAAAAGATTAGAAGAAATATTAGGAATTCCAATAGTAGGAACAATTGCACAAAAAAAACGAACTTTAGCAAAACTAAAAGAAGAAATATATAATATTACCAAAAAGAAACTAGAAAAAAAAGAAAATATAGTAAAATATGATGAAGAAATTGAAGATTATATAAAGAAGATAGAAAATATATTGAAAAAAAGCTATAACAATTTAAATAAAAAAATGTTAAGATGGATTTCTTTAAAAATATTAGAAGGAAACAAAAAAATCATAAAAAAAATTAGCAAAGAGTTTGAAATCAATTTGAATCAGCAGGAAATTTCAGACTTGATAGATAAAATAAGAGAAAAGGAAGAAAAAGAAAATCAAAAATTAAAAGAAAAAATGGTAGAAAATATAGTTAGTAAAGCAGAAGAGATAAGTAAAGAAGTATGTACATATAAAAACAAAGAATATTATAAAAAACAAAGAAAAATAGATAAAGTACTCACATCAAAAAAATGGGGAATTCCAATAATGCTGATCTTCTTAGCACTAATATTCTGGATAACAATTATTGGAGCAAATTATCCATCTCAAGTTTTATTTAATTTATTTGGATGGTTCCAAGAAAAAATATTATATGGATTAAATTATATTAATTGTCCATCATGGATAGTTGATTTATTAGTTAATGGAATTTATCAAACTCTAACATGGGTTATTTCAGTAATGCTACCACCAATGGCAATATTCTTTCCACTATTTACATTTTTAGAAGATTTAGGTTACCTGCCAAGAATAGCATTTAATATGGATGGATTTTTCAAAAAAGCATGTTGCTCAGGAAAACAGATGATAACCATGTGCATGGGAGTGACAAAGTGGGAGATTTTTTAAATCAGCCACTTTGTTTTCTTTAATCGACTGATTTGCCTGAGTTTTACAGGAATACCATACTTTATTATATTGTTACCTGCAAGTATAATTTTTAAACTTACTTC
>CALXSO010000028.1 GCA_944391155.1 uncultured Clostridia bacterium | reverse complement strand
TTTAGAAAAATTATTTATATAACCTTTTGGATATATTACATTTATTCTGATTTTAACAAAATTATAAATATAAACAAAATTCATTTTTAATTAAATCTCTTATTCTTGACTTTGTTTTAACATCCACAAATTCTTCATATATGCAGAAATGCACTCATCAATCATTGTAGAAGTTGAATAGCTACTTTTTTCATCAGCCAATCTTTTTATCTTATTTGCTCTTTGCAACAATATTGTATAATCCTCTATTAAATTTGTAAGAATAAAACAAGACTTAACTTTCTCATTTTTTGCTTCTTCAATAGTTGCATTTTCTAAATAGTCTGTTAATGTTCCTAGTGGCTGATACCCTAACATTAGTATATGTTCTGCAACAACATCTATTTCTTCATTAATTTCATCATAGTATTCCTCTAATTTTTGATGCATTGTAAAAAAATCTTTTCCCTGCACATTCCAATGATAATTTTGCAATTTTCTATAAAAAACTGCTAATTCTGATAAAAAACTATTTAAATTTTTTGCTAATTCTTCCATTTACACTCTTCCTTTCAAATATATTTATTTTGAGTGTAACCAAAAAAATCTTACTTTATTCATTATTTATTTATTTTTTAGCAATTCTTTTAAATACTCCCATACACGTTGCAAAGATGAAATTGATAATCTTTCTTTTGGGCTATGCACATCATACGTATTTGGACCTAAACAAATATATTCACATCCATTTATTTTATCTGCAAAAAATCCTCCTTCAACAACTCCCTGTGATACAATTTCTTCAATATCCTTTTTATATAATTTTTTATATACATCTTTAGCTTTTTGTAAAAGTTCACTATTAGGATTTTTTTCTACACCTTTTAATTCTTGATGCCAAATTATTTCTAATTTGTTCTTTTCTATAAAGTTTGATATTTGTTTTAACAGTTCTTCTTCTAAATCCTTCCTATTTGCTCTTTCTGAAAACTCTATAACAATATTCTCTTCTTTGATTTTTATGTCCGCAAGGTTTGAAGATAAAACAACATTATCATATTGGTCTCTTTTTAGAGCTCCATGTTTCATTTCTAATAATATATTTATTATTTTTCTACTAAGTTCTATGCCAAAAGCATATTGTAAATCATTTTTTTCATTCTCGTAAATTTTTTCTGATTTTTTCTTTTCTTTTGTTTCTTTCAATTTTTCTATTCCTTTTTCTAGTTGTTGATTGGTTTTTTCAATTTCTTTTACGATAATTTGTGCCATTGGAAATTTTTGTTTCTGTATGTTTATTACTTCTTGCATTTTTAATATCTCTTTATCATCGTTTACCGCAAATTTTATAAAAGCCTCTCTTGGTATAACATTTACTCTGCTTCCACCAAAAATATCGACTATCATAAAATTTTGTAACTCATTCATTGCCTCAGCTAATAATTTTATAGGATTTCCTCTTTTTTCATCACCTATATTAGCACCTGAATGACCTCCTAAAAAATTTGAATATGATAATTCATATATATTATTGTATTTACATTTTTCTTTTTCTCCTTTTAAAATTACTGCCCATTCATTACAATTTGCTGAACTTACCAAAACCTGACCTTCTTTTGCACCATCTAAAGATATTATTTTTTTACTTTTCAACATGTTTTTTTCAATTTCTATAGCTCCAATCATTGTTGTTTCTTCTTGAACTGTAAATATTGCTTCTATATTTTCAGCTGTTTCTATACTATCTAAAACTGCTAAAATAATTGCAACACCTATTCCATTATCAGCTCCTAATGTTGTACCATCTGCAAATATCATATCTCCTTCATAAAACAATCTAATTGGATCTTTTGAAAAATCATGCTGAACATCTGGATTTTTTTCACAAATCATATCTGTATGTGCTTGCAATCCTAAAAAACTTTCACTATCATTCACTCTTTTTCTTATTACTATATTTTCATATTTATCTGTAACATATTCTAAATTTCTTTTTTTTGCAAAATTCTCTAAATATTCTCTGATTTTCTTTTCTTCTCCTGACCTTCTTGGAATAGCACTAATTTCTTGAAAAAAATTAATTACTATTTTAGGTTCTATTTCATTTTTCTCCAAAATTTTCACATTTTTCATATTTCTATCATTCCTTTTATAATATTTTTAAGTTTAAAGAAGGAACAACCTATAATGTTAAATTTGTTTTTTTTTAGTTGTCCTTCCTACTATATAATTAAAGCTTTCTTGTAATTAGCTCACATTTTTCTAAATCTTTGCAGAAAAGTCTTCGTTCTTTCTTTTTTAGGGTTATCTATCACTTCTTCAGGTAATCCTTCTTCTACAATTTTTCCGTCATCCATAAAAATTACTCTACTTGCAATTTCTTTTGCAAATTGTATTTCGTGTGTTACTATTACCATTGTTCGTTTATCTTCTGCAAGTGTTTTTATTACTTTTAAGACTTCTCCTATAAGTTCTGGATCTAGTGCACTTGTTGGTTCATCCATAAATAAAATTTCTGGATGAATAGCTAACGTTCTAGCAATTGAGGCTCTTTGTTGTTGTCCTCCTGAAAGATCACAAGGATATGCTTTAGCTTTATCTTGAAGTCCCATTTTTTCTAAAATTTCTTTAGCTTCTTTTTCTGCTTCCTCTTTATTTTTCCCCAATACATATATCATAGGTTCAGTAACATTTTGTAAAATAGTCATATGTGGAAATAAGTTAAAGTTTTGAAATACCATACCACATTTTAAATTCATCTTTTTTAAAATATCTTTACTTTGATATACTGCTTTACCTTTTTTATATTCTTTAATCATAAGATCTTCATCAATCTTTATGTTTCCACTGTCAATTTTTTCTAATTGATTAATGCATCTTAGAATAGTAGATTTTCCTGAGCCAGATGCCCCTATTATTACTAATGTTTCTCCTTTTTCTACTTTTAAGGAAACACCTTTTAAAACTTCTACTTCATTATATTTTTTAATCAAATTTTGAACCTCTAAAACAGCCATTATATTTCCTCCTACACAATTTTATAATAAGATAATCTTTTTTCAAAATAATGAAAAATAATTGTTATAATTCCACATAATGCTAAATAAAATATTCCCGCAATACACACTGGCATTATTGAAAATTGGTAACTAGCTTGTTTTTGTGCCAATGCAAACATTTCTGTTACTCCTATTACTTGTGCTAATGAAGTGGTCTTTGTTAATGATATTACTTCATTTGACATTGCAGGTAAAATTCTTTTTATAACTTGTGGTAAAATTATCCTGAAAAAAGTAATTTTTTTATTCATTCCAAGTGTAAATGCAGCTTCATATTGACCTTT
This sequence comes from uncultured Clostridia bacterium, assembly GCA_944391155.1. Taxonomy (GTDB): domain Bacteria; phylum Bacillota; class Clostridia; order TANB77; family CAG-508; genus CAG-269. The sequence continues at coordinate 979 of CALXSO010000028.1, read as the reverse complement.
GGGTATACTATTAATACCTGTTCTAAAGATTTCTGCAAAATATGCACCATAATTTAGAACCAAAGCTAATATCATTGCTAGAAATCGATCATATGAAATTTTAAATAAATAATATGGTGCAAAATATACAAAAATTATTTGAAGCATTATTGGAGTTCCTCTTATTATCAAAATATACAAGTTCATCATTCCTGACAAAACCTTGTTTTTGCTATTTCTACCTAATGCTATTAAAACACCAAATGGAATTGAAAATATTAAAGATATTATAAATATTTGTAATGTTGTTCCTATTCCAGAAAATAATATTTCAAATGTATTTAATATATTCTCAAAATTCATTTTCTATTTCCTCCTTTTGAAATTTTAAATATTCGTTTTTACTGTAGTTTTTATCTTATTATCCTATTTTCTTTTTTTTATTTTATATTTTATCTTTATATTTTACTTTACATTTTATCTTTATATTTTATCTTTACGTTTTTTCTTTATATTTTATATTTACGTTTTTTCTTTATATTTTACTTTACATTTTATCTTTATATTTTATTTTTACGTTTTATCTTTATATTTTACTTTACATTTTATCTTTATGTTTTACTTTACATTTTATCTTTATATTTTATCTTTATATTTTATCTTTACGTTTTATTTTTATATTTTATCTTTATATTTTATCTTTACGTTTTATCTTTATATTTTATCTCTACGTTTTATCTATATTACACTTTATTTTTATATTTCATCTATTATAATTTATGTTTCTTCCCCTATTAATTTTTATATTAGCTAAAGTATGCCAATTTATTGATACTCTACCGCACATTATTAAAATAAAATACTTTTCTTTTCTTTTTTAATATCTATTCTTTCACTAAATATTTTAAAAATTGGAACCAAATCGTTATTCTTTTGCAATTAAATCTGCTTCAAACCATTTTTGAGAAATTTCTTGCATTTTTCCATTTTCAATTAATTT
>CALXSO010000027.1 GCA_944391155.1 uncultured Clostridia bacterium | reverse complement strand
TTTCCCCAACGTAAATTTTCTGCTATTGTTCCTGAAAATAGTACATTTTTTTGTAATACCATTGCTACTGAATCTCTTAATGCGTGTATGTCATAGTCTTTTACATTTACTCCTCCAACTGTGATTTTACCTTTTGTTACATCATAAAGTCTTGGAATTAATTGTACTAATGTTGATTTTGAACTTCCTGTTCCTCCTATTATTCCTATTGTTTCACCTTCTTTAATGTCAAGGTTGATATGTTCTAGTGCAAATTTATTTTCATCTTCTTCATCACTGTAACAGAAGCTTACATCTTTGAATGATATTGATCCATTTTTTACTTCTTTTATTGGATTTTCTGGATTCTTTATTGAAGGCTCTTCATCTATTACTTCTATTATTCTTTCTGCTGATGATTGTGCGATTATTACCATTACAAATACCATTGAGATCATCATTAGACTTGATAGTATTTGCCAAGCATATGTGATTATGCTTGATAATTGTCCTGTTTGCATATCTCCACCAACAATTAATTTTGCTCCTATCCATGATATAAATAATATACATGTATATATTGTAAATTGCATTACAGGACTGTTAAAGGCTACTATTTTTTCGGCTCTTTTGAAGTTTGTGTATACTTCATTGTTTACTCCTTGGAATTTTTCTTCTTCTGTATCTTCACGAACATATGCTTTTACTACTCTTATTGCATTTAAATTCTCTTGTACTACTCTATTTAGTTTATCATATTTTTTGAATACTTTTTCAAATATTGGATGTGCTTTTGTTGCTATAAAAAATAATATTGCTCCTAATATTGGTATTGCAATTAAAAAAATTAAAGATAGTTTTGCACTTATTGATAATACCATTAGTAGAGCAAATATCATCATTATTGGTCCTCTTACTAATATACGTATTATCATTTGAAATGCCATTTGCACATTTGTTACATCTGTTGTCATTCTTGTTACTAAACTTGATGTTGAAAATTTGTCTATATTTTCAAATGAATAGTCTTGTATTTTGTGGAACATTGCTTTTCTTAAATTTTTAGCATATCCTGCTGATGCTTTTGCTGCAAATCTTCCTGATAGCATTCCAAATGTTAGCGATAGTATTGCTGATATTATTAACAATATTCCCATTTCTAATATGTAATGAATGTCGCTGTTTTGTATTCCAACATCTATTATTCTTGCCATTAGAAGCGGAATTATAACTTCCATAACGACTTCCAAAATAACAAATATTGGTGTTGCTATTGATGCTTTTTTATATTCTTTAATATAACTTGCTAATTTTTTTATCATTTTTTATCCTCCTTTTTTATTTGTGAACTCCTAATTTGTTTGAGTTTATTTTTTGTAATCTCATTCATGTTTTACCTTGTTTTTCCTTTTGTTTCTTTTAAATTTTTTTTATAACCTTTAAAGTTCATTTCTTCTTTCTCTTCTTTTAGGCATAAATTATGAGACATTTTTTTCATTATTGTAAAAAAAGTCTCAATTTCTTTTTTTGAAATTCCTTCAGTTAGATTCTGCTCTACTTTGATAATTTCATTTTTTAATTTTTCTCTTGCTTCTTCTGCTCTTGTTGTTAATTTTAATTTCTTTAATCTCCCATCATCAAGGTTTTCTTCCCTTTTTATTAACCCGTTTTTTTCCATGAGTTGCAAAATTCCTGTGACAGATGCTCTTCTCATATTAAAAGCAACTTCAATATCTTTAGCATACACATCCCTTTTTAATGATTCATCATAAATGTACAAAAGTATTGCTCCTTGCTTGCCTGTTATTTCATATTCTGATACAGACTTATCCATTCTTCTTTTTATTTGTCTAGATAACATTTGAATGTGTTTTCCGACATTTCCTTCTTCCTCCAAAATTTCACCTCTCCTTTTTTGTTAGATACCTAACTATTTTAATTCACATTTTTTTATTTGTCAAGAGGTAATTTTCCCATCTTTTAATTCTAGTACTCTGTCTACATTTTGTATTGTTGCTAATCTATGTGCTATTATTTTTTCATTATTACCCCTTTTCTTATGTTTTTTTATTGTATAGGAAACGATATGAAACTTGACGTTACATAGCCTTAAAGTGAAATAAATATCTAAGACTTTATTTTCAAAAGGTTGCTATATAAAATATTTTTTTGTGAAATATATATCCAAAACTTAAATTTCTTTTTTCAAAAAATATTTATATATCAACCTTTTAAAAAATTTTAAATCAAACAAACTTAATTGTTTTTCATCTTTTAAAGAATTTTATCCATGTTGATTTTTTTACATACAACAATAAATGTCATATTTAAATTGTTTTCATCAGCTTTGCTAATATAGTTAAAATGCATTAGTTTTTCGAATTTTTTTAAAATTAATACTTGTACTTAAAATTCATTTAATCTTTTTCTTAATGATTCTAAAGCTTTTTTTCTTGCACTTATCTGATTTTTTTCTTCAATTGAGAGTTCTGCTAAGGTTTTTCCGTTTTCTAATTCAAAAATTTCATCAAACCCAAAACCGTTTTTTCCTCTTGGGTATTCTGCCACAAAACCTTTTAAAACACCTTCTACTGATATTGTTTTTTTACCATCTGAAAGTGCAATTGCTGTTATAAATTTAATTTTTCTTTCTAGTTTAGGTACATCTTTTAATTTTTCTAGAATTGCCATATTTCTTTCTCTATCTGTTCCATCTAGCCATCTTTTAGTATGAACTCCTGGAAATCCATTAAGATATTCTATTTCTATACCTGAATCATCTGCTATACACATTTGTCCATTTATTAAGTTTGCAATATCTTTTGCTTTTTTCTCTGCATTCTCTTTAAATGTTTCTTTATCTTCTTCAACGTTATACTCGATTCCTATTTCTTCAATTGGTATAATTTGATATTCTTTCAATATTTGCTCTGTTTCATTTATTTTTCCTTTATTTTTTGAAGCTATTATTATTCTTTTTTTCATTTAATATCATCCTTTTGTTTTATTCTTTAGGTAATACTTTAGCCTTTTCTTCATTATTTAGGTTTCTTATTTTGTTAAATAGTTTTTTTAATTTTTTTATGTTTTCTTTTACATCTCCTAGAAAATATGAAACTCCGAATCCGATAATGCAAATAAAAATAGAAATTACTGAATTAGCATTCCATCCTAGTACACAACTTCCATTTAAAACATTTGGAATAATAGATAAAAATAGTCCAAAAATTATAGAAAATGTTGCTGTGTAAAATCTTTTTATTAATTTATTTATTATAAATGATATTACTAGTGCACCAATTACAAGACCAAATCCAGCTGGTATTAAAATTGATAAATTAAAGTCTGCAATTGAACTTACATATAATTCATATAATCCTAATGAAGATAAAATGACTGCACTGTCTACACCAGGAACTATTGATGAACCTGCAACAGCTACTCCTAATATTACTGACTGAAATAGATTAGGGTTTGTTACTGCTGGAAATAGGTTTTTGTTAAAGAAAAATACACTTAAACCTATGATTGCTGCAATTACAATATATATGTAGTATTTTTTATTGAATCCTTCTTTTTTTACTTCTTTGTAGAATAGTGGTATAGTTCCTAAAACTAAACCTAAAAATGCAAATCTTGTATACATTTCATAATTTTCTAATAAGAAGTCTACTATTTTGCTAAATATTATTACTCCTACTCCAAAACCAAGAACTAAAGGAAATAAGAACTTTACATTATTTTTAAAGTCTTTAAAAAGAGTTCCTATTGCATTTATAGCTTTTTGGTATAATCCTAATATTACTAATAATACACTTCCACTTAAACCTGGTGCAATTCCTCCTATTCCAACAATTATTCCTTTCAAAAAATTACGCATTTTATTTTCTTCCTTTCTTGATATAAAATTTTAACAATACTATATTAGCATATATATCTTTTTATTTCTACAAAATTTTTGAAATTTTATAAAAATTATTGTTCAATAACTTATATATGAAGTTCCCCTTAAATTATCTAAAAATAATTTAAAGGGAACTTGTGTATATTATATATATTTAGCCACATTCATATCTATGGCTATGTCCGGAATAATTTCTAGGTAGTCATCAGAAATCATTCTTTGGTCTTTATTTTTTTCATGAAATTTTTTCAAGCACTCCCTTCTTATGATTTGTGCTTTTTCCATCTCCGTAGATGTTGAAATAAATTTCCATCTTTTCTTATATAATTTCTAATATATATCCTTGTCCTCTTTTTGTTTGTATTATGTCTTTTAGATCTATTTCTTCTAATTTGGTTCTTAATCTAGTGATATTTACAGTTAATGTATTATCATCAATGAAACTTTCACTATCCCATAAATAATTTATAATCTCATCTCTTGAAACTATTTTTCCTTTATTTAATATTAAAAAATGTAATATTTTTAGTTCATTTTTTGTTAATTCTATTTTTGCATCTTCTTTTTCAATAAGGCTTTTGGATATATTTAATATAAATTTCCCACAATCTATTTTGTTTTGATTTGTATTTATATTTTTACTTCTTTTTAATAGACCTGATATTTTTGCTAGTAAAATCTGAATATTGTATGGTTTTGTAACATATTGGTCTGCCCCATTGTTTAATGAAATTAATTCATCTATTTCATTATCTTTACTAGTTACAATTATTATTGGTACATTTGATGCTTTTCTTATTTCTTTACATATATATTCCCCATCTATATATGGTAAATTGATATCTAATAATATTAAATCGGCTTTTGTTTTTAATGATTCTTCAATTGTGTTTTCAAAATTCTCTAAAACTATTACTTGATAACCATTCTTTTCTAAAAATATTTTTAATTCTTTTCTTAATTTTTCATCATCTTCTATTATTAAAATTTTTGACATATAATTTTACCTTCCTTCTTGTATTTCATATTATCTTTTATTTTTATACTTTTATTTAGATAATGTCAATATTTTGTTTAATTTTAAAGAATATGAGCATACTATTGAATACAATTAATATTTGCTTTCTTTTTTGTATAGGAATTTTTACCTGCTTGAAAAAATATTATCACATATTTTAATTTTTTAAAGTTGTAAATTAATATATCTATTACGTTACGTCTTTTTTATTAGCAAAAACTTTATTCATATAATAATCTGGATAATTCTCATCTAGAAATTTATCTATTTTATTTTGAGGAGCAATATTATCATTTCTATCTTTCTGCCTTAATGCCGCCATTGATGAAATTGTTATATTAAATACCATGAATAATGCGAGTGAAGCTGCTAAAATTTTTGTTAAATTTTTATTTATTAACTCATTAATTTTAGGGATTAGTGGTTCAATATATGAAATGTATAATATTCCAGCTATTCCCCAATAAGTACAATGTATTAGAGTGGTTCTTCCATTTATATTTAATATCCAATTAGAATAGTCCCAAGAAACTGTTCCAAAAATTTTTTCTTGAAAGAAAGAACATAAATATTCTGTTATTCCACCTAGTATCATAGACATAATAAATATTTTTCCTTTGTGTCTGGTATTTATTTGATTAAAAAACAGATAAAATACTATTATACCAATTCCATAAACTGGTGTAAATGGACCATAAAGCACTCCTTGTCTAGATTCTAAATGTCCTTTTTGCACTAAAGCTACAATCATTTCTACTATATATCCTATTATACTTCCTATCATAAAAATAATAAATATTTTTGTTATTTCATTAATTCTATTTTTATTTTTCATTGTTACCCCCTCTTTTCTTTTAATTATACATTAGTCATATGTATAGTTAAAATAGATTTATGTATATTTTTCCTTACATTTTTGTAACTTTAATATAACATTCAATATTTAAATTTTTTTTTATTTATTATTAAAAAATTCTTAATTATTATTTTAGATTTTAATTTTATTATTATAATTCAGACTTAATTTTTATAGAGGAGATAAAAAGTTTAATTTATAAATATTTTTGTCTAAAATATATTTGTAGGCTTCTTATAAAGATTTGAAAAAATATTTATATATCAATCTTTCATATGACTTTTTTATATTGAACTAAATTTATAACATTTTGATGTAAATTTTTTGTGAATTTACTAGACAATTTTACTACTATTGTGATATTATAGTTTTGTTATTTAAATTAGAAAATTTATTCAAATGAAAATTTTTTTAGGAGGTATTTAGAATGACAAAAATAAATAAACATATTTTGTTAGTAATTTTAGTTTTGTTAACTACTTTTTTTATAAGTTTTAGAAATGTTTATGCTATTGATTTAAATATAGCTGAAGAAAATAGTGAGAGTACTAATACTGCTGAAACTACTGAAAATGATACTAATTCTTCAAATTCTACAGAAAATGAACTTGAAGATGAAGAAAATAATACAAGTAATTCATCAAATTCATCTAGGAACTCTACTAGAAATTCCACTCAAAATTCTACTCAAAGTTCTACTCAAAATTCATCTAGAAATTCTACTTCTGGTTCAACTAGCAACAGTGGTTCATCTTCTGTAAGCAATGTTTCTAGCAGTTCTGAGTTGGGATTATCTGGTATATTAAATATTTTACTTATTGTTATTGGGATTCTTTTAGTTTTGCTAGCTATTGCAATTTTAATTAAACTAAAACGTTAATATTTTAATTATAAATAAATGTTAAAGAAAAATATATATAATATATTTTTCTTTTTTTATTGTAAGTGAATATTTTTTTATTATTTTTTAATAATATAATTAGATGACTTTATTTTTATATTTTATGTATTATTAAAAATTTTATACAAGGAGGATTTTTAAATGAATAAAAAAATATTCTATTCATTAATTACATTTATAATTTGTATTTTTGCTTTTACTGTTTGTTTAGCCAATGATAATCATCCAATTCAAGAAGCTACAAATTCAGTTAGAAATGTAATAGGTGGTGCTGAAAATGGTATTGAAAACGGAGTAAAAGATTTAGGAAATATGACTAAAAATGCTGGTAATTCAGTAGAAGGTGCTATGAATTCTGCTGGTAATACAGTAGAAAATACTATGCATTCTGCCAGCAATACAGTTAATGAAACTTCATCTTCTATGCAAAACAATACTGATTCCTATATTGCAACAAGAACAGCTACTGATGGAAATGCAACATTTATGGGAATGAATGCTACAACTTGGACTTGGATTATAATTGGTATAGCTGCAATTGCAATTGTTGCTCTAGTTTGGTACTATAGCACTCAAACAAATAAAAACTCTGATAATAATCGTCTATAATTGATTTTTTAATACAACTATATAACTTTTATAAGTTTTTATGGATGCAATTTTAGTTTTTAATTACATTATAATTAATTGAAAGCTAAAATTGCTTTTATTTAAATCACTCTTATAATTATATTTTAGGTTTAATTTTAATGAAATTCCAGTAGATTGATATAGATGTAATTGTAACTTTGTTATCTTTTTATTTTAGTCTATAAATTTGTTTTACGTTGCGAAATTTATTTTTATATGGTATACTTTTCCAAAAGGAGCGAGTATTATGAATAATAAACAAATAGCCAAAAATCCCACTGCTTATCATAACTATGATATAAAAGATACAATAGAAGCTGGTATAGTTCTTTATGGAACTGAAATAAAGTCAATAAGAAATGGAAAAGTAAATTTAAAAGATAGTTATGCCATTATTAAAAATGGAGAATTGTATGTACTTGGAATGCACATTAGCCCATATGAACATGGAAATATTTTTAATAAAGATCCTTTAAGAAGTAAAAAATTATTAATACATAAAAAAGAAATTAATAAATTAATAGGATTAACAAAACAAAAAGGATATAGTTTGGTACCAATAAAACTATATTTTAAAGGGAATTTTGTAAAGTTAGAAATTGGAATTGGAAAAGGTAAAAAACTTTATGATAAAAGACAAGATATCGCAAAAAGGGATGCTGAATTAAGAATGAAAAAAGCATTAAAAAGACCAGAGTAGTTTTTCTCTAGTCTTTTTGTTGTTTTATTTTAAATTTTATTACTTGATCCAAATACATCTCTCATTTTATGAGCTACTGTTTCTTTTATTAATTCTCTTGCATTTCCTAAATATTTTCTTGGATCAAAAACATTTGGATTTTCTGAAAATGTTTTTCTAATTCCTGCTGTCATTGCAAGCCTTAAATCTGTGTCAACATTTATTTTAGAAACTCCTGATATGCTTGCTTCATGTAACATTTCATCTGGAACCCCTTTTGCACCTGGAATATCTCCCCCATATTTGTTGCACATATCAACTAATTCAGGGATTACTGTTGAAGCTCCATGTAATACAATTGGTGTGTTTGGTATTCTCTGTTTTATTTCTTTTAATATGTCAAATCTTAATTTTGCTTCACCTTTAAATTTATATGCTCCATGACTTGTTCCTATAGCTATTGCTAATGAATCACATCCTGTTCTTTTCACAAATTCTTCTGCTTGGGCAGGATCTGTATACATTGCATCAGATGATGCTACATTTACGTCATCTTCAATTCCTGCTAGTTTACCAAGTTCTGCTTCAACTACTACTCCTTTACTGTGTGCATATTCTACAACTTGTTTTGTTAATGCAACATTTTCTTCAAAATCATATTTTGAACCATCTATCATTACAGATGTAAAACCGTTATCAATGCACATTTTTGCTGTTTCAAAATCTGGTCCGTGGTCTAGATGTATTGCAATTGGTACTTCTGGATATTCTTCTGTTGCAGCTTGAACCATTTTCATTAAGTATCCTATTCTTGCATATTTAATTGCACTTGATGATGCTTGTAATATTACTGGTGATTGTGTTTCATGAGCTGCATCTACAATTCCTTGTAATATTTCCATATCATTTATGTTAAATGCACCTATAGCGAATCCTTCTTTCATTGATTTTTCGAACATTTCCTTTGTTGTAACTAACATATTATTCCTCCATTTCTGGCATATTGCCTTTTAATTTTTCATATGCTTATTTTATTTCTATTTTTTTTATATGTCAAGAAAAAAGAGAAGAAATTTTATTCCTCTCCATAATCATAACTTGCACACATAGATTCATCTGCTTTTTTTGTATTACAATTGTTTATAGGTTTAACTTCTATTTTATCTAGATTACACATATTATTTTCTATATTATTGTATTTGCAACTTTCTACTGTACATTTTATTTTTTGATTTCCTTCCATTTGTTTAACCTCACTTTCAAAGTGTATATGTTTATTATGTGTGTTTGTACGATTTTTATACTTTATTTTATGACTATTTTTTGAATAAATTTTATATTTGTGTTTATACTATTAGTGTAAAATGTTTAACATATATTATATTTTATTTAATTTTTGATATTCTATATGTGATATTTTATATTTTATTTCAATGTATTTTTCTTCCTATTTTAGGGAAATCAAAAAAATCAGTTTTATACTGATTTTTTTGATAATTTTATTTTTTTAATTACATTCATTATTGTATTCACTATTTAAACATTTTTCTGGTATGTTTTTAAAACTTAAGTACCAACTTATTCCGTTTCTGTTATTGATTATTTCTGCATTTCTTTCTTCTAACTTCTCAAATGTGGTAGGTGTTGGAACTATTACTGGCTGATTTGGTAACCAATTTGCAGCTGTTGAACCTTGGCTACAATCTGCTATTTGTAATGCATTTACTATTCTTATAATTTCTGGTATGAATCTTCCTATATTCATAGGATATATTAGAATTGTTCTGACTATTCCTTTATCGTCTATTATAAATACATTTCTTACTGTTTCAGTGTTACTTATTTCACTTGATATCATTCCATATTTTCTAGCTATTTCTCCATTTCTATCTGCAATAATTGGAAAAGATACTTTTATTCCTGTTTTACAGTATATATCATACAACCATGCTAAATGTGAATTATTGCTGTCTACACTTAGACCTAAAAGCTCTGTATTTAATTTTTTGAAATATGTATGTGCTCTTGTGAATGCAATCATTTCCGTTGTGCAGACGGGGGTAAAGTCTTTAAATGTGGGGATAGTTATAATATTTTACTTTATTTCTTTTATATAATTTTCAGTATTCCAAATAGCATATAACGGAATATTTAAAATCTTATTATTAAATTTTATATTTAATAGAGAATATCTTATGGCAAATTTAGGATTATATTCTTTCATAT
>CALXSO010000026.1 GCA_944391155.1 uncultured Clostridia bacterium | reverse complement strand
CTATTATTTTATTTATTGAACCGTGCTTTTCTCCTCTTGTTATATATATTTTATTTATGTCTTTGCCGCTTTCTAGTAGTTCTAATACGGAGTTTCTTCCTTCTTCTTGGTCTTGATATTGGTTTTGCTCTATCTTTTCTTTTTTCATTTTCTCCAAATCCTTGTATAATATATTTAGGTTTTTAATGGTTTTACCTATAAACCAAGCTATTTTTATACCTTGAAAATAGAATAGTCAATAAATCTGAATAAATTTTAATTTTTGTGATATTACTCCAAATTCTAATCTTTATTTATTTTATATTAACCCATTTTTTCTATTTCTATTATATATTCTTTTAATGCTTCTATGATTTTTGATATGTTGCTAAAATTATTTATGTCTCTGAATTTTTTTGCTATTTCTATTTCTATACAGGGTATTGATGTTTTCTCTGCTATTGTCTTACATATTGTATGTATACTTTTTGCTTTAAATACTTTATCTATTTCTATGTTTTCTATATTATGTTTTTTTAGTATTTCTACTAATATCTCTATTGCTTTTTCATTTCCATTTAAATTTTTTCTTTCTCCTGTTGCTATGTCTACCCCAAAGCCATGTTCATCACTTGCTCCATGTATATCTAATAGTAGTTTTATATTATTTTGTTTTATTATTTTTAATATTTCTTGTTTATACGTATTGTTTTCTATGTCATAGTTTGCGTCATCATTGTTGTTTTTAGTTTTATATATGCAGTGGCAATTTGTTTCTTGTTGCAAAACTATTGCAATTGGTCCTGTATATATGTCTTTTCCTTTTATTTTTCCATTTCTTATTTGTCTAACACTGTGTGGGGCTGATATTAGTATTGGCATTTTTCCTTTTATTGTTTCAAATGATTTGTTTTTTTCATTTTCTTTGCTAAATTCGTCGAATTTTTTGTTTAGCTTCATAAAATTTTTCTTATTTATGTTCATAATTTTTCCTTTTCACTTTACTTTTGTACAATTTTATGTTAATATGTGTATTATAATAATTATTATTGGAGGTATTTAATATGGAAGAAAAAGTTTATTGTAAAATCTCTTTGATGATTCGGTTAAGTGCATCAATTGTGAGTGGAGTATTATTATATAAAATAACTCCTGTCACTAATTTAGAAACCGATATGTGCCCATGTTTTTTTGTATTTATTATGTATCTTTTTTGTTGTTTTTTTGCAGCAGTAACTGGCAAAAACGACAATTATGGATCTATTATATATTATATAATTTTTATAATATTGGGCATGATTTTATCTATAGTTTCCATAGTGTTTGGTCATATTGTATGTGCAGGTTTCATTTTATTGGCTACAATAATTTCAATCATGGTGGAAACTAACATTGAATTAAACTTTTAATACTTTCCTAGGGAGATTCATTTTTTGAATCTCTCTTTTTTATTGTAATTATCCCCTATTCCTCATCTAGCTTTAGCACTGATAAAAATGCTTCCTGAGGTACTTCTACATTTCCAATCTCACGCATTTTCTTTTTACCACGTTTTTGTTTTTCCAATAATTTCTTCTTTCTTGTTATGTCTCCACCATAGCATTTAGCTAGTACATCTTTTCTCATTGCTGATATTGTTTCTCTTGCTATTATTTTTCCTCCTATTGCTGCTTGAATTGGTATTTTAAATAATTTCCTTGGTATTTCTGTTTTTAGTTTTTCTACCATTTTTTTGCCTCTTTCATAGCTACGGTCTTTGTGTAATATGAAGCTTAATGCATCTACTGGTTCATTATTTATATATATATCAAGTTTAACTAAATCTGATTTTCTGTATTCTTTAAATTCATAATCAAATGATGCATATCCTTTTGTTTTTGATTTAAGATTATCAAAAAAGTCATATATTATTTCATTTAATGGCATTTCATATATTAGTGTAACTCTTGTTTCATCAAGATATTGCATATCTATATATATTCCTCTTCTTTTTTGACAAATATCCATAACATTTCCTACATATTCTTTTGGCATATATATATTTGCTGTTACAAATGGTTCTTCCATATATGATATCTCTTGTGCTTTTGGTAAGTCTGTTGGGTTATATATGTCTACTACTTCTCCGTCTGTTTTGTGTACCTTATATATAACTGATGGTGCTGTTGTAATTAGCCCTAGGTCAAATTCTCTATCTAGTCTTTCTTCTATTATTTCTAAGTGTAATAATCCTAAAAATCCACATCTAAATCCAAATCCTAAAGCGGCTGAAGTTTCTTGTTCATACTCTAATGCTGCATCATTTAATTTTAGTTTTTCTAGTGCAATTTTTAAGTCTTCGTATTGGCTTCCATCTACTGGATATAGTCCACAATATACCATTGGTGTTACTTTTTTATATCCTTTTAATGGTTCATCTGCTGGATTATTTTTTAGAGTTACAGTATCTCCTACATGTATATCTGATAAATTTTTTACACTTGCAGCAATATACCCTACTTCTCCTGCTTTTAGCTCTTTTGATGGCATGTATGAACCTGGTACAAAATATCCTACTTCTGTTACTGTGTATGTTTTATTTGTTGCCATGAATAGGATTTCATCTCCAATTTTTACTTTTCCTTCTTTTACTCTTACATATGCTACTGCACCTTTGTAATTATCGTAATAAGAGTCAAATATTAGACATTGTGTTTTTGCGTTTTCGTTTCCTTTTGGTGCTGGTAAGTCTGTTACTATTCTTTCTAATACTTCTTCTACATTTAATCCTGATTTTGCTGATATGCAAGGTGCATCCATTGCTGGTATTCCTATTATATCTTCTATTTCTTTTTTTACTTCTTCTGGTCTTGCATTTGGTAAGTCTATTTTATTTATTACTGGTAATACTTCTAGATTATTGTCTATTGCTAAATATACATTTGCAAGTGTCTGTGCTTCTACTCCTTGAGTACTGTCTACTACTAATATTGCCCCATCACATGCTGCTAAACTTCTTGAAACTTCATAGTTAAAGTCTACATGACCTGGTGTGTCTATTAAATTAAATGTATATTCATGACCATCTTTTGCTTTGTATTTCATTCTTACTGCTTGTGATTTTATTGTTATTCCTCTTTCTTTTTCAATATCCATATTGTCTAGAACTTGGCTTTCCATCTCTCTTTGAGATAGAACTCCTGTCATTTCAATTAATCTATCTGCTAATGTTGATTTTCCATGATCGATATGTGCTATTATGCTAAAATTTCTTATATATTTTTGTCTTTCCTCCATTTTTTCCTCCTTGAGCAAAAAAACTTTTAATTTATAAATATTGGTTAGTTTTTCCTTTTTTATACGAAAATTTTAACATAATTATATTGTAAAATCAAGGATTTTTGTTTTTCAAAAAAGTGGTGTAAAAAAAATATTTATATATCAACATTTCGGACGGATTACTTTTATTCCGTAAATAATAGTAACAAATATAATACTAAAATTTAAAGAATCCAGCTCAATAAGAGTTGAATTCTTTGAATTTTGGTATTATATTTTATATACTTTTTTAATCTTAGAATATATCTTAAAATCCCAATCCATTATATAAATTATATACCCTTTTATATCCTAGTTTTTCTAGTTTTTTCTTTGCTTTTTTACTTCTTTGTCCGTGTTGAACAATATACTATTATTTCTTCTTCAGGAGAAATTCTGCTTAATATTTCTTTTGTTATTTTGTATTCTGGTATTGATATGGCTCCATCAATATGGTTTTCTTGAAATTCTTGAACACTTCTTACGTCTATTAAAGTTATTCCCTTTTTCCTTAATTCATTTAATTCTTGCAATGTTATATCGTCTTTATCAAGTTTTCTTGTTAAATGTTTTTTTATTTTTTGCATCAGTTTTTGCATTTTTCTCATTTCCTTCCTTTGTTTGAGAATATATAATCCTCTATTATATTATATTAATATATTTAATATTTGTAATGTTTTATTTTGTTTAATTATATAATTTTTAAATAAAAAATTTTTGAAATCTAAATACAAAAATAAGATTTTATGTAATTAAATTTTTAAAATTTTATAACTTTTTTATCAGAAAATTAAAAAGAGAACAATTTATTATTTATCTAATAAATTGTTCTCTTTTTATTATTTAGAAACATTATGAATCTTTAAGTTACAACGCAGTCTTAAAGTAAAAATAAATGTCTAAAATTTTATTTTCAAAAGAAAATTTTTTCTTAACCCTATGTGGATTATTCCTTTTTCTCTTTATTTCTTTTATCTTGTATTTCATCCATTTCTTTTTCAGTTATTAATTTTACATTGTTTTCTTTTGCCCATGATACACATCCTTTTAGTACTGTATTTAAAAATACTCTTGGTACTTTTATAAGTTTTTGACATGCTTCATCTGTAAATTTAACATCTGGATCTATTCTTGATGCTGCATATTTTACTGTATCTAGTCCTATTCCTTTGCTTTCTGGTATTGGTTCTGCTATTGGTTTCTTAAATCTTGTATACCAAAAATATTTACTATCGCGATATCCATAATCTACTGGCACTTGAGGAAATCCTTTTGCTGTTACCCCATTTATTATTGCATCATATTGTTTAGGTTTCATAAGAATATTGTCAATTTTTAATATGAAGTGTGCACCGAATTCGCTTGTTATCCCATTAAATTGATGATATGGTGGTTTGTATTCTTCTTGAACTTTGTCTTCTTCTGCACCATCTAATTCTCTTATCCAAGTACATTCAAACACCTGAAATGCTTCTTGAATTATTTTAGGATATTTTTCTTCTGGATTTTCTCTAGCTCTTTTTCCATCTACTAGTGTAAATATACAGTCTTTCATTTTCTCTTCTGTTGTTTCTCCTGGATATCCTAATCTTACTGCTTCTTTAAAATATTTTCTTTTATCTGTAATAAAATTAATTGAGCATTTTCCTGTTCTTAAGATATTTTTTGCTGTATTAGAGCTATTTCTACAACATAATAACATTGCATAGTAATCTTTACCTGCTATATAGTATGGAAAGCATAAAGAATATGAACCTAGATTTGTTTGTCCATTTTCACTTAGTGTTCCTATTTCTGTTGTTGGCATTGGGAAAAAACTTGATGTTTGATAAAAATTATCTACTATTCTAATATCTTTAAATCCATTTAATTCTTCTATTTTCTTGTGTTTTTCTTCCATTTTATTACTTCCTTTCTTTTGTTTTATATTATTATTAATACCACTTTTATATTTTTTTAGCAATAGTTTTTTCTTTTATTTATAATTTTTATTTTAATATCATTAATGTTTAGACTAAATTTTGTAGGGTAGACTAAAATATCGATATATAAGTATTTTTTGTTAAAGAGCTATAGGTCTACCTCAATGTCATTAAGTTAAGATGGCGGACTTAATGACATTGAGGTAAAACTATAGTTTTTTATCTCTCTTATAAATTATTTTTTATATATAAAACATATTGTTTTCAACTTTATGTTATCTCTTTTGTTTACTTGCTTTTTATCCACATATTGTGGATACTGTGGATAACTTTGTGAATAACTCATTTTACTGTGTTTTTTTTTATCCGTTATCTACATAGTTTTTTTTATTTATATTTTTCTAATTATTCTATGTTTTTCTGTTTTATTATGTTATGCATTTTCATATACTATCTCTCCATACATATGTCT
>CALXSO010000025.1 GCA_944391155.1 uncultured Clostridia bacterium | reverse complement strand
TAATAATATCTTCTCTACAAAATTCTTTTTCAAATTCTTTTTTTAACGATGTGGCAATATTTTCTGTTTCCTTTGAAAAAACAGCTTCATTAACATTAAAACCAAAACTAATTAATAGATAATTAATTTTTTCTGATAAGGTATTTATTTCTGTCAAAATTCCACAAATCTTTTTTCCATTTAACATTAAATCATTAGGTTCTTTTATTTCTAAACCAATCTGATATAACTCTTGTATTGCTTTTTGCATACATTCTGCTATCTTTACAGTTAAACCTTCTAAACCACTAATTTTACATTCTGGTTTTAATATCATGGTTAACGCTATGTTTTTACCTTCTCCTGTATACCAAGCTCTTCCTTTGGTTCCAATTCCATTTGTTTGTGTTTCCGCTATTATGATTTTCCCACTATTTTTTTCTTGTATTGCAATTTCTTTTGCATATGTATGTGTAGAAGAGATTTCTTTAAAATATTCTATTTCTTTTCCTAAATATTGGGTATTTGCGCTTTTTATTTTTTCTAAATCCATCATTTTAAACCTCATAATCAATTGCTTGTCTATCTATTCTAATAGATTTGCATAAATTTGATACTTTAATATGTTCTGGATGATTTTTATATATTTCTAAATCTTCCATACTTTCAAATTCAGAAATTAATATAGCATCATACTCATTTTGTGGATTTATATTTACACCTGTTTCCATATATTTAATTTGTGGAATAATATCTTTTAAATGATTTAATCCATCTAAAAATTCTTTCATTTTCTCTTCTTCATTTTCTTTAAATTTCCACATAACAATATGTTTTATCATAAATTTCTCCTTTTTACTAAGATTTTATTGTATATTTTAACAATTGTCAAATACGAATTTATTTTTAAACAGTTCCATTGTTTATTTTGGTAAAATCATATATCGCTAATTCTTGTTCTATTTTCTCTTTAATTTCTTCCTCTTTTATTACTTTTAATCTTCTCTCTAAAATCTTTTTTTCTTGTGTATTGGTTATTCTATTTTCAAACTTATTATATATTCTATCACCTATAAATTTTTCTATTTCTGCATTTGATTTTGAATTTATATTTAAAACCATTGCATATGTTAAATAAAAATTCCAAACCTTTACCATTTCCATCGTTTTATCTTCTATATTAGAAAAATCTAACAAATACTTTCTTAAGTCTTTCCATTCATCAATTTCCTCGACTCCTATTTTATTTAATATACATTGTGGACTTGCAAACATTAAACACCCAAGTCCATATATAGCTAAGGCCTGTCCTATACATGGAATTGCTGGAAGAAGTCCTAATATAATGAAAAGTAGATATATAAATCTTGCATATCCGGTACTTTTTATTTTATAAAATATTTTTAACGGAAATGATAATAATACCAATCCTTGCCATTCAATAAATAATTCATATGGCTGTTCTTCATATATATTATTAGATAAAGCATTGTGAATGTTATCCATTGTAACTTCTTTTCCATCACCATATTTATCTATTAACCATTCTAATAAAAACTTTTCATATTTTAATAAATGCTCTGTTGATTTTTCTGTTTTTATTAATCTAATGTTTCTATCTTTAAATATATTCTCTTTGTTTTCTATTTCTTTCCCCTGTGCTTTTATATCCAAAAAAACTTTATCCATTAAATCCACTATTGTAGATGCTAACGAAATTTCATCTATCAATCCATCATTTAATAATAACCTAACATGTGCAGGTTTTAAATTACTTGGTAAGTCTCTTTGATATATATTTATATTTACTGGTTTTCCTTCTAATTTTTTATATAATAACATACTTTTTATAATAACTGCTAAAATTGTACATAAATACATTACAATAAGTGGTATAAAGAATTCTTGTCTTTGTGCTATACCAATAATTATAAAGAATATAGACATGATTAACCAAACGATAACATTTTGTATATTAAATTTTCCTGATATGTTAATTCTATTTTTTTTCTTATTTTTGCTTTTCGTTTCTATATTCCCCAAAAAGCATTTATAATAATTCATAATTGCTATCATATAATCCATTTTTATTTTTCATGATATATTTAACTATGTAAATATATCATTTGCTCCTTTCTATACTGCTATTGAAACGATAATCCTATGAAATATATTATCATAAATTTATGATAATCGCAATTTTTTATATAAACTTATTATTATTCCATTTTGTTTTGCTCTTTTTAGTATATAACCATAATATAAAAAATAGCAACTCTCAATTTCTTGAAAGTCGCTATTTTGCTTGGCTGGGCTGGCTAGATTCGAACTAGCGCATGCCAGAGTCAAAGTGTTTTGTAGTTCGTATCATATTGTGCCACCTCTTTCCATTACTCGTCATTACATCACTAGTAAAATCACTAGTCTTTTAACTCTTATCCTCTAACCTCTTACTGCAACATAACTTATCAACATTTTTAAATTTATTTTATATTTTGTTTGACATTTGTTTGACCTTTATAAATAATACTACATTTTTACAAAATTTACAATATTTTTAATATACTTTTACAAAAATATTTGTTTTATATTGTTTTTTAATTGTTTATACTGTATAATCATTGTCAGGAAAATAAGACAAAAAAGCAGATGTGTGTTTTGCCACTTTACTACATAGCTTTTGCTATGAGAAAGTGAGGTGGTGTTTATGGTAGAATTTTTACTATTCCTAATCATAGGATTTATGATTTCAATAACTATAAACATAGCCTTATTAACAATTATATACATAATTTGTACTAATAAGGAATAAATAAAAACACTACATTTTGCTTTGGACAGGCAATGTAGTGTTTGTTACTATATAGTGGCAACATACATTTCTGTATGTCTTATTTCCTATTATTATTATACATTGCTTTTTCTAAAATGTCAAATCTTTTTTCGTTTTTATCATAAGGTATTACAATAAATATTAACTTACCTTTTCCAAAATCAACTTCATCATTACAGTATCAATAAGTCGATAATTTTTCACCTTAAATCCTCTTAAATCAAGGTATTTTAAAGCCTTTACCATTTTTCTGAAAGGTTTTATAATTTAGTTGGGAGGAGGTGTATTTAGTGAATTTTGTTCAGCCAATTCGCAATAAAAATAAACTAGAAGAAATGAAAGAAGAATTAAAGAAAAGAGGAACACGAGATTATTTATTATTTATTACTGGTCTAAATACTGGTCTTAGGGTTAGTGATATTGTTAAATTAAAATATGATGATATTAGAGATACAAACGGTAATATGAAAAGCCATATCACTATTTTAGAACAAAAAACAAAAAAGATTAAAAAATTTCCAATATGCAACGATTTGTATATTGAACTCGAGCTATATACTAGAAGGATGAAAGAAGGGGATTATTTATTTAAAAGTAGAGCAAGTAATGCTCCTATAACCACAACCCAAGCATATCGTATTATTCGTAAAACTGCTAATAAAATTGGGCTTACAGAAATTGGAACACATACAATGCGAAAGTCCTTTCGGTTACTGGCATTACAAACAATATCATGATGTAGCTTTATTACAAACTATATTTAATCATAGTTCCCCAAGTATCACACTTCGTTATATTGGTATAAGTCAGGATGAAATCGACCAGTCATACCGTGATTTTAGTATATAGGTGAAAAATGTGTATTTTATTTTTACACATTTTACACTTTTACATTATAAAAATTATATAATATAAAAAATCCTACACTATAAATAATTTAATAATTAATCAATTTTGTAGGATTTTTTGTATTTCTGACACATCAGGTTACGTTTTAAGCCGTTTTTATTAGTTATTGTATATAAAACTACATACTTAGGTCTATTATTTTTGCAATAGTTTCATCATTTAAATCATTTAAAACTAAATCAACAATTTGTTCTTTCTTTTCACTATCTAACAGTTCTACCAATAATTTCTTCTTATCTTTATTTTTTAACATATCTATTAAATTTTTTCCTCTCAATTTTCCTTGTAAAGCTAACATTGTTGCTTTTGTTAATTTTTCTTTATCCATTTTTCAGTACTCCTTTTTTCTAAATCTATATATCCAACTGGATACTTGTCATTATCACTTTTGGCTATATATAACATTTTTTTATTTTTATAATCATATTTCGATATTATTATCATATCTGCATATTCCAAAATATCTTTATCTTCGACATTATCAATTATAATAAAATTTCTATTTGTTACCTTTTTCACATTTATAAATATTCCAATTAGTAAATTTAATTCTTTTGCTAATTCTTTTAATTTTTTGCTTAGTTCAATATGGTCTTCATTAATATCTTTGGTTTCTAAATCAATTATTACTGCATTTATATTATTTTTCTTCTTTAGTCTCTTACAAGTTTTTCTGATATGTTCAAAAGTCAAATTATCTTTTTTATCTAAATATAGGCTTTTATTATTTAACTTTTTTCTTTCCTCTGCTGTAAGGTTAAATACTGCTATATTAAAACTTCCTTCTTCGATAAGTTGGTTTGCAAAATCTACTGCCATATTAATATATTGCGACATCTCATCTGCAACTACTATTAAACTATTTTCATTATCCATTTTACATTTCCCCCTTCATTATTATTTTACTTTAAAAAATAAAAGCATTGTTACTGCTTTCATCTAAAAATCAATATTTTATTCAAACGACCTTCCGTTTTAACGTGTTTTGGTAGCATTAGGTATATATGTATATTACTTAATGCAATACCATTTTTGCTTGCTTTTCTCTACTTACTTTATTTTTTTACAATATAGGGGGGAAGCTAAATGTCAGACAAAAAACATATTAGTTTTTGGTATTGCATTTACCTAATTTTATAACCATTTATTCATATTTACAAGGTTTTTAAAAACTCACTTTGTAGGAGAGTGAGCTTCTTTGTCATTTAATATTTATTCTAAACAAATGCTTGTCTTGTTTATTATCTTCATAAATTATATTTTTGTTCTTTAAATATTTATAATTTACATTTATTAATTTTATAACTTTATCTTTAATCCCTTTTGGTACTTCTAAAACGATGTTCTTGTCCTTTTCATCTTTACCTTGTATTTGTATTCTATAACAAGCTTTTTTATATCCTAATGCAAATATTATAGCTGGTGCTATATTATTAGCCATACTTTTACCAATATTACTTGGTTAGCTTTGTTTAATTCTTCACATAAATTTTGTTTAATTATATATAACAATTTTAATATTTCTAAATCTCCATTTTGTTTAATTCTTTCTATACCTTTTTCTATTTCTTTTATATGGCTTTGCACGATTTCTTTTGGGTAATTTTCATCTTTTATCATTTTATAAAAGTTATTTATTATTATTTCTTCTATATTTAAGTCCATAATTTTATTCCTTATATTTTCAAAATTTAATGCGATACCTTCTCTACTTACCCATATTTATTTTTTATTGAAGGCTAACTGTCGACAAAAACATCGTATATTACTTTTAATTTGGTATTGCATTTAACTAATTTTACAACCATTTATTCATATTTACAAGGTCTTTAAAAGCCTACTGCATGGGAAAGTAGGCTTTAATACATATCTGGTAATGATATTCTTATATAATCAGAACCTCTATTTTTATATAATTCATTTATATTGTATGTTTGTTTATATACTGTTACATTAGTTCCTGAAATTTTTTCTTTAAAATCATATATATTACTTTGTATAATAAATAGGCACAAACTTTTTTTATTCTTGTCTTAATAATCATATTAATTTTTTCATTGTTGTATGTATTGTTCAGTATCATTATCTATTTGTTTATCCATACCAATATTCACAACATATCCAATAATCCCAATTACTATAATTATTATTGTTAATATTTGCACTACATTTATCCAACCATTTAATTTTTGTCTACTTTTTTAGTTGTTATTGTACATAATATAAGACTAATAAAATAAATTATTAAACATATAAAAAATATTACTTTTGATATACTCCATATAACACTTTCATTACATATAATACTCATTAATATAAATGATATTCCAGTAGCATCTAAACTTATCAATACTATTTTTTCCACATTTCAAAACTTTCTTTTTACATTTTAATCCTCTTATTCTGTAATAAGTGTATCACTTTATTTAATCTTTTTATTCCAGTCATTATAATCTTTTGCATACTGTTTTTGTATTGGTGTTTGTTCTGGATCTTCTACAACAGCTGTATCAGTATATTTAAAAGTTCCTTTGGTTGTGTTAACATCATATACTACTACATAAAAATATGTTTTTGAGTTTGATTCCCCATTATTTATATTAACAGTAACATAATATAAACATCTTCCATAATTATCCATTTCTAACGGCTCGACATTATTTATTGTTGCATTTGTATTTGTTGGCATATACTCTAATACTAACTCTCCTATTTTTTCAGAAATAACTTCTGATTTTTCAGATGCCTTGTTTGCTACATTAGTTAAACCTTGCAAAGTATTATCAATTAACATTTCTTCTTCAGCTTCTTTTTGACCGTGTTCTGCCTCTCGTTCATCGTATACATTTTTTATGACATTTGATATTCCAACTATAGCAATAAGAATTATTATAGTTATTATTGCTGTTTGTAACTTTTTACCTTGTTTTTTATTATTAATATTTTTATTATTATCATATACATTTCCCATTTTTACCTCCTAATAATTATATTGAGTTGGATTTACTATACTAGAACTACTATTATATATAGAAATTCCTAAAGGAATAATTGTCATAAAAATTCCCGCTAATAATCCTATTATGCTTAGTACTAACCCTGCAGTTACCATTCCGTTAGTTTCATTTCTTTCATCTAGTTTCTTTTTAGCTTTATTCCAAACTACTAATGATATTATTGATAATATTAAACCTATAAAAGGTATTGCACCAAATAGAAAAGAGCATATTCCTAATACTAAACTAACAGTATAAATACTTTCCGTTCTATTTCCTTGTGTTTCACTACTGTTTAATATTTTATACTTTTCAATTTCAAATTCTTTTTCTGTTATACTTCCATTATTTTTTTAATTTTGTAATCTATCTAAATCTTCATATTTACCCATTTTTCATTTCTCCTTTATCTTAATAATTTTTGTTTTTCAATTTCAAATTCTACATCTGTTATTGTTCCATTATCTTTTAATTTTTGTAATTTTTCTAATTCTTCATATTTATTAATATTATTGTTTTTACTTATTTCTCCACTTTTATCTTTTAAACATAATACTATTATTACTCCTATAAATCCTAACAATAGACCATATAAAAAACATCCCTTTTGACCTTTCTGATTTCCTAAATATTCACATAAAAATCCACATCCTATCCATATTGCTATTACTAAAAGTATTCCCTTTTTTGCCCCTCCTTTATTTCAACAATTTTTGTTTCTCAATTTCAAATTTTTTATTTGTTATTATTCTTGACTCTTTAATTTTATATATATTAAAGTCCTAAATCTTTTATATCTTCAAAATAAATTAACTTCTTATAGTTAGTATCTTTTATAGCCTTTTCAAATATTGTATCGTAATATTCTGCTATTGTTTCATTCGTAATATACATTTTTTCATTTCCTCTTTTTACTGTTGTCCCTTTACTATCTACCTCAATATATATATTATTACCTCTAATAACAATATACTCCTCTCCTAATTCACTTTTTTTTCTATAATACATATCTCCACTAATTATATTATTCTTTTTAATCTCATCTTGAGCTTTACCCCATAATTCTTTTAATGTTTTTTCTTCATCTTTTGATATATTATATTTATTCATTGTATTATTATCTTTCACATAATTATTAAATTTTCCAGTTTGCTCATAGTAATTTACATTTTTACTACCTTTTGCATAATCTGAAACAACGTGGTCAGCGATAATACAACTTCCAATTATAAATATAAGCAATGTAAAAATAAAAATTATTATTTTATTTTCCTTTATTTTTTCTACAAGTTTGTTCATATTTTCCTCCTTTATTTCAACAATTTTTGTTTTTCAATTTCAAATTCTACATCTGTTATAGCTCCTGTTTCTTTTAGTTTTTGTAATCTTGCTAAGTCTTCGTATTTGTTACCACCAATATTCCTTGTCATATTGCTTGCCTTACTTCCGTCTGTATCAATAAATGCCCATACTAAACAACCAGCCCAACCTAAAAATGTCCAACCTAATAAAAAGTCAATTAATAAAATTATTCCTTTATTTGCATGGTTTCTTTTATATGCAATTATTGCTGGTAAAAAATAAAGAACAATACCACCAACAACTAATAATGTTATTAATAGTATTGCCAAGATTATTAATATTCCCTCCATATACACACCCCTTTCTTTTGTACAGTCTATTCGACAAATTTTTTATTTTCATTTTGAGTATAGCACTAAACTTTATTTTTTACAAGTGTGTGTTCTATTTTTTATTAGTCTATGTTCTAGTATGATTATTACTTTTTAATATAATAATATTGTTTGGAGGTTTAATATGGCTGATAAAATTTTTAAAATGAATAATTTAAAAAAGATTAGAGAGCAAAAAAACTTAACTCAAATTAAAGTTTCTGTCGATTTAGAGGTATCACAAGAGTTAATCTCTCACTATGAAATTGGAACTAGTAAACCTAATATTGATACTTTAATTAAATTGGCTGACTATTTTAATTGTTCTACTGATTATCTCCTTAATCGTACAAATATACCTACAATAATTAAATTTCTAAGTAAAGATGATATTAATAATAATGATATAATAAATAAATATAATTCTTTATCTAATAAAGATAAAGCGGAATTTAATAATTTTTTAAATTTTTTATGTAATAAGAAAAAGTAAGGATTTTTTATTTTTCCTTACTTTCTTTTAACCCTTCTGAAAATAGTTTTGTTGCTAGTGAAAATGCAAATACAAATATATTTTTATCTGTTATGTCTCCTTTTTCATTCTGATTTTCTTCTATCTTTTTTAATAGCTTTATTTGTTCAGGTGTTAATGTACTTTTTAACTTATCTGTGTCGTCTGATATTTCTTTTGCTATTTTTAGTATTTCTTCATCTGTTTGATATATTTCATTGGAAAACATATAGTATAACTTTTCTATGCTTTTTTTACTTTTCAATTAAAACATCTCCATTTCATTTTATTATCATATATCAATTTATACCGTAATCAATGCATATTTCCATTTTGGTGTTTTTATAATGTAATTTTATTACTTAAATCTTATCTCCTGTTATTTTTTATTTTGGTATGTGATACTTATTTGTGGCTTCATATTTTAATTCATTGCTAATTGCATATCCAAATATAAATGCTTGTTCTTGTAAGTCATCTGATATTCTATCTTCGCAATACTGATATTGTTCTACTAAATATAATTGTTCATCTGTAAATGTCTTTTTCATTTCTTCTTTTATCTCTTTTTTTACTTTTGTTATTTTTTCTTGTAGTTTTGTGGGTTGGTATATCTCTTGTGCGAAAGTATTAAATAGTTTTAATTGTAAGGGTGTTTCTTTTATTCTTTTTACTGTATGTGTTTCAAATACTTTGTCAAAACCTTCTAAATAATTTTTAAATTCTGTTTTATCTTCTAGTTCTTCTAATTTCTTTTCTAATTGTCTTTGCATATATTTAAAATTATCTTTTCTTTCTTGTAGTGTATTTTGTACTTTTTCTAATGTTGCTATATCTTTTTTTAATTTTCCTTTTTCAGTTTCTTTT
>CALXSO010000024.1 GCA_944391155.1 uncultured Clostridia bacterium | reverse complement strand
CTAAAAGATTTTTTACTTATTTTTTTAATTTCATTTAAGTAACTATCTATGCTAAATAATATCAATAAAAATTAGCTTTATATTCGAGAACTAATTTTTTGTGTTTAATTTTCCTTTTTTTCCATTTTAATAACTTTTAATTTAAAAATCTTCTTTTTCATTTAGTTTAATACTTATTTCTTTATATAACTTTTCAATTTTTCGATAAGTAATGTTTTCTCTTAAAATAATTATCCATAAATATAGTACTATAAAAAATATAGCAATATTTTTATAGTGTAATATTCCTATACTTGCTACTGCTGTTACTATTATTGTAACAATCATTGAAATATTGTAACATAATTTTATAGATTCTTTTCTTCCTAGAATAATATGTAAAATACCTTTTAATATCCTTCCACCATCTAGAGGATAAATTGGTAATAAGTTAAATATAAAAATTAGTAAATTTGCATATATTAATAAATTCTTTAATGTTTCATTTTTTACAAAAAATATGGCTATAAATATTATTAATAAATTCACAGCTGGACCAGCTATTGCAATAAAAATCTCCTTTAGTACTTTAACATTTCCTCTTTTTTTCTTTTTATTAAAGTCTGTTATATTTACTTTAAAAGAAACTGCAAGTCCCATCGGAATTAACTCTATTTTTTCTGGTTTCAATCCTAAAAAAATTCCCATGAGTAGATGTCCTATTTCGTGCAATATTGCAAATCCTATCATTATAACATAAATTTCAAATTGTTTTGTTATGTAGAAAATTATCAAAAAAAGAAAAATCTTTAAATCTATTCTAAATCTCATATATCTCTTCTTTCTTATAAATCTAATATTTTTTGTGGATCTACTGTCCTTTCTTGATATCTTATTTCAAAATGCAAATGTGGTCCTGTTGAATTTCCAGTTGATCCTACTTCTGCTATTTCTTGCCCTTGCGTAACTTTTTCCCCTTGTTTAACATATAGTTGATTGCAATGTGCATATATTATACTTACTTCGCCTATTTGTATCTTTAAATGTTTTCCATAGTCTCCTTCTTCTGAACTCAAAACAACTTCTCCTTCTGTTGCTGATTTTATCTTTGTTCCTAAATTTGCTGCTAAATCTATTCCTGTATGATTTGTTGGTACTGTTGCTGTTGTTGGATTTCTGTTTCCAAATGGTGAAGTTATTGTTCCTTCTATTGGTTTTATAAAACTTGTTGTTTGTTTTATAGCATTTATGTCTTTTTCTTCTTGTGATAAATTTTCTTCTTTTTGCTGCGTATCTCCTAGGTTTGT
Organism: uncultured Clostridia bacterium; assembly: GCA_944391155.1. Taxonomy (GTDB): domain Bacteria; phylum Bacillota; class Clostridia; order TANB77; family CAG-508; genus CAG-269. The sequence continues at coordinate 9,814 of CALXSO010000024.1, read as the reverse complement.
CTCTTCTGTTTTATCTTCGTTTGCTCCTCCTATTGCTAGCTCATTGTTTGTATTTTCATTGTTTATATTTTCATTATTTGTATTTTCAATATTGTTGTCTTCATTTTTCGTGTCTTTTTTATTTATAATTTGCATTATGTAATTTGAACAATTATTATATATTTCATCAAAATTCATATCATGTGATAAGATTTGATTTACTTTGTTTAAAAATTCTTCTGAAAAAATAAATTGACTATTTTGTACTATATAAATTACCAAATATATTAGAATACATATAAAAATTTGAATTATCATTTTTTTTAATAATTTTATGTCTTTTTTATTTGATGAATTATTAACTCTTACAGTTGTTCTGTTAATATTTTCACCACTATGCCTTCTTGCATATATTTCTTCTGCTCTTTTTATTTTTTCTTCTACTGATAAAGCTCTGTCCATAAAAAAAACACCTCTTCCTTAGTTCTTTTATAAACTATATGAAAAAAGTGTTATTTTTATTACACTATTTTGTTATATTACAACTATTATGAAACTTATTAATTCTACAATTGCTAATATTGTTATAGCTATTGTGAATTTTCTTAATTTAAAATATTTACTTTCAAATTTTTGGTTTTTCTTTTTGTCTTTTTTTTGATTTTCAATTTTTGCAACATACTGGTTTATAAGCATTTCTGCTTCTTTTATTATATAATCTTTTTCTTTTCCTACTTTTTTATTGTTAGCATTTTGTTTGATGTTTTCTTTATTCTGAATTTTTTGTATGTTTTTTATTTTGCTTCCTTGTTTCAATACAACTATAGCTTCTTCTATTATATTGGAAGGAAAATTTTTTAAAACTACCATATTTTTTAAATTACTTGTATCCACTTTTACCTCCTTAAAATATGTATTTAATAATATTTTTTCCATATTTTTTAAGGTTATACAATTATTTATCATTTGTATTAGAATTTGGTACAATTATAATGTTTAAATTTTGTGTGTTTTTGTATTTACTTATTATTGAGTTAGAAAAGCTTGCTAATTCATCTTTTAATATTATGGTTTTTGGTAATCTATCATCTAAGTTATCTATAATTTCATCTATTTTCTCTGGTTCTTTTAATTCAAGTACATTCATTCCTATTTTTTTCCAAAATCCAAAGCTTTCTTTATCTTTATAATATTTTAAAAAATAAAAGTCCAATTTAATCACCATAATTAATTTGGACTTTTTTTAATTTTTTATACTGTTTTTTGTTCTTTTACTTTTTTATCTCTATGTATTGCTTTGTCTTTCATGTTTATTTCAAATTCTTCCCAAGATTTGCTAAATTTGTGATTTGCAAACATATCTTTTAGTCCTGTCATTTGCTTTAGTCTAATTATTTCATCTAGCTCCATTCCTAAATGCTTTGATATTTGTTTTTCTGACCAACCGTTTTCTGTTAGCATTAATACTATATGTGACATGTCTGCAATTTGATGCGTTCCTCTTGCTCTATTATGTCTAATTGTACTTGCTATTCTATTTTCTAAATCTTTGTCTATTGTTACTATTGGTATTTGTTTTAGATGGAAATATTCTTTTGCACATCTATATCTGTGGAATCCATCTACTACAATATATATGTCTTTGTCTTTGTCATAATATGTTACTATAGGTTGTGTGTATCCATCTTCTTCAATTGAATGTTTTAATAATTCCATTTCTGGTGGTGCTACTTTGTTAGGGTTGTAATCATTTGCTATTACTTTATCTATATCTACCATTTTTACATTTAATACTGGAAATTCTATTTTTTTCTCGCTCATTTTTACCTTCTTTCTTTACACTGTTGCTAATTCTTTTGCTTGTGTTTTTTATTCATTTTGAGTGTAAATCATAACAAAATTTTTATAATTATTGTCTTCATTTATTTTAAATCCACATTTTATGTATAAGTCTTTATATAATTTAGTGACAATGCTATTCTCTATTTTTTCTTCTTTTGTTATTTCATTCAATAATTTTTCTAAATATAATTCTTTTGTTGCATATATGTTTTTTATGACATGCCTTTCTATTGATACAAATGCTAATACTTTACTTTTTTCCAAATATATATACCACTCTTTATCTTCATCATCATATATTCTGTCATTGGTTTGTCTTTCAACTAATCTTGATCCAAAAAATTTTCCCATGTATTGATAAAATTTTTCATCTTTGTTAGTCATTTTTTTTATCATATTTAACACTCCTTTCTTTGCAATTATTCATTTACTGCTATTATTTTTTGCAATGTTTTGTCATCTGTTAATGTATTTTTATTTAATAGGTTGTCCCACTTATGAATTAATCTTTGTAGTTCTCTATCATCATTTTTTGTTTGTGCAAATGATAAACGCTTCATATAAAAGTCATTTTTTTCTATTGCTCTTGCTATTCTTCTCCAAGATATTGCCTTTTTTTGGTTTTCTAATTTTACTTCAGCGGTGTCTGGAATATCTTCTACTTTTATCCCACTTTTGTTTTGGTGCCATATCATAAATTTTTTTATTTTTTGATAATAGTGTTTCATTAAATCATAGTTGTATATTCCTATACTTTCTAGCAAAAATACTGTGTATTCTTGCCAAGTCATAAAATTTGGCTTGCAAGATTTTATATTTCCTAGTGCTGTTGTTTTACAATAGATATTTCCAAAGTTTACTCCATTAACTCTATTTAATACTTTGCCCCATGTTTCATATTCTAAAGCTCTAAATTGATTTAGTCCATTTTTTTGGTCATCTCCAAATGGTTGGCATAGTCTTTGTTCATGTATGCTTAATCCATTTTTATACATTAACTCATAAATATAATTAAATTTTAAATCTAACTTACTTACCGCTCCCCATATATCTTCTGTTCGCCAATCATATATCGGATAGAAATTATATACGTCTATATGTTTTTCATTGAATTTTATTTTTGTTGTCCAATTATATTCTTTATATCTGATTTTTTTATCTTGAAATGCTATTGTTCTAAATCTGTTTAAACTTTCATCTGTTCTTATGGCAACTCCACATGCTACCAATGTTTGATATTTCTTTTGGTACCAATCTGCAAATTGTAGAATAAATTCTTCGAATTCTTCTCCTTTTTTGAACCAAGGAAATGGACAATTTTTGATATTTATACTATCTTTTGGTAAATCTCTTACCCATAAATCTTTGCTTTCTTCTTCCCAACATATCCACTTTGGTTGTAATACTGAAATTGCATTTCTTAATGCTAATGGTAGTGCTATATGATAAAAGTCTCTTATTTGTGATAACTGTTTTAGTTCTTCTATATGTGCAATTGTGTGTTTGTATTGTGCTTCTAAGTCTATGTATAAAACATCAAATTTTTTGTTTAATTTTTTAGCGATTTTGTTTGCTAGCTGTACCATTACAGAGCTGTCCTTTCCTCCACTTACACTGAAATATATGTTTTCAAAGTTGTTAAATATTATTTCTAGTCTTTCTATTGCTGCTTCTAATACATTTTTTTCTAAATACTTCTTTGGCATAATTTACCTTCTTTCCTTGGTAAATTATAACATTTTCGTAATATTTTGGCAATACTTGTCGAATTAATAAATTAACTTGTCGAATTAATAAATTAACTTTTATGAAAAGTTTTAGTTTTTTATATTTTTAGAACAATTAGTTTTACTTGATAATCTCCAATTTTTGTGGTTAATACAAATTAAAATGAACCCAAATTATTAAAATTTTTTGTTTAATAATTTGGGTTCATTTCAGCAAAGCATATTTTTTTTTGCTCAAAATAATAACCAAAGTTATGATTAAGGCAACTGCTATGATAGTAACTCCTACTAATCTACAGAATAGTAGAAATATTATTTGTAATAATACTGTTTTCATAGCACCACCTCCATTCTCACAGTATAAACTGTGTATGTAAAGTGGTATCACCCACACTGCTTATTCTCATTTTCTTTGTTAATTAGTATAGTATATTATTACTTTCTAGTTTAGTGAACAAAACAGATTTTATAATTTTTTCTAAAAAATTATAATTATTCTCCATATAAAAAACTTTCAATTTTCATTGATTAACATTTTAAAATATTAACCAATAAATCTTGAAAGTTTATTGTCCTATGAACTTTTCATTTATCGCCTTGGTCGCTGATTTTTCACTTTTTCTATGACTATTTTCATAGAATTTATAGCCATTTAAATTCAAAAATATTTTCTTAAGGTCCGTCCCCTAATCCCTATTTGCAGGGATTTTAAGGACCGTCCCTAAATCCCTATGCTGATTTTAGTTCAAGGCGTAGCTTATCAGCTATCATTGCAATAAATTCACTGTTGGTTGGCTTTCCTTTACTTGCAGAGATTGTGTAGCCAAATATGCTTTCTACCGCTTCTTGTTGTCCTCTTCCCCATGCTACTTCTATTGCATGACGTATTGCTCTTTCTACTCTTGATGGTGTTGTGTTAAATTTGTTGGCTATTTTTGGATATAGGCTTTTTGTTATTTGATTTATTACATCTATGTCATTTACTACCATTATGATTGCTTCTCTTAAATATTGATATCCTTTTATATGTGCTGGAACTCCTACTTCATGTATTACATTTGTTACTTTTGCTTCTAAATTTTCTTCACTGCTTTGACCATTGTTTGGTATTTCTACATATTTTAGTTTTGGTTCTCTTGATATAAAGTTGTTTCCGTTTTGTGTTGGTTTGTAATTTTTTAGTTCTCTTATTCTTTTTATTAATAGTTCTATGTCAAAAGGTTTTACCACGTAGTATTCTGCTCCTAATGATATTGCTTTTTGTGTTATTTTGTCTTGCCCAACTGCTGAAAGCATTATACATACTGGTCTTTTCCCTCCTTTTATTACATTTATTCTTTCTAATACTCCTATTCCATCTAAGTGAGGCATAATTACATCTAGCAAAACAACATCTGGTATTGTGTTTGCAATCATATCAATTGCTTCTGTTCCGTCTTTTGCCATTCCTATTACTTCCATATCTTCCTGATTTTCTAAATATGATGCTAATGTCTGGCTAAAGTCTGGATTGTCATCTGCAATTAATACACTAATTTTTTCTTTCATAGTTTCCCTCCTATTTTTTTCTACTGTATTTTCTACATTTGCATTATATCTTTTTATTCGAGAGAATTCAATGAAATTGTAAATTTTTTCCAATTTATTTTATAAAACTATCATTTTCATATACTTTTATCAATTATTTTTTTATCTAAAATTTTTATTTGTTCCAATATTATATCTTTTTTATTATAATCTTCCATAAATTTTTCTTTTGTCTCTTCTTCCATTGTCAAAATACAACTAATATTTTCTAAATAATTTATATTGCTAATATTTATATTGTTTTTTAGACAGTAGTATTTTAAATTGTCAAATTGTGAATATGCTAGATTTACTTCTATTTCAGTTCCTAAAACTCTTTTTACTTTTTCTGCTTTTTTTAATGCCTCTAGTGTTGCTTCTGAGTATGCTCTTACTAACCCTCCTGTTCCTAGTAATATTCCTCCAAAATACCTTGTTACTACTACTAAAATATTTCCTAGATCTTGATTTCTTAAAATATTTAATATTGGACCTCCTGCTGTCCCTGAAGGTTCTCCATCATCACTTGATTTCTCTATTAATTTTTCTAGTTCATATACCCTATATGCTATGCAGTTGTGCTTTGCATCATAGTATTTCTTTTTTATTTCTTTTATTTTTTCTTCTGCTTCTTTTTGTGTTTCTATTCTTATTATGTTTGCAATAAATTTTGATTTTTTTTCTACTATTTCTGCAATTTCATCTTTTTTTATCGTAATAAATTCATTCATCACACTCTCTCCCTGCAACATATCCTGTTGAATATGCTATTTGTAAATTAAATCCTCCTGTATATGCATCTACATCTATTATTTCTCCTGCAAAATATAGTCCTTTTATTTTTTTTGATTCCATATTTTTAGGATTTATTTCTTTTATATTTATTCCTCCTGCTGTAATTATTGCTTCTTCTATTGGTCTGAATTTTGATATATAAAATTCTAAATCTTTTAATAATTCTACTAATTTTCTTCTTTCTAATTTTGTAATTTCATTTACTCTTTTTTCTTTATTTATACTGCTTTTTTCTATTATTAATGGTTTCAGTTTTTGTGGTAATAATTTTTCTAGACTGTTTTTATATTGTTTGTTTTTTTCTGAATTAAAGTCTCTTAATATTCTGTTGTCTAATTTTTCTTCTTCTAAAACTGGTTTTAAATCTATTTTTAATAATATTTTTTTGTCTTTCATTAATTGTTTAATGTTTTTATATCTTATTAGATGTGCGGAACTACTTAATATTATTGGACCTGATACGCCAAAGTGTGTAAATAGCATTTCTCCAAAGTCTTCATATATGATTTTGTTTTTGGTTTTGTCTAAAATTTGTATTTTTATATTTTTTAAACTAAGCCCTTGTATTTTTTTACAGTCTTCTTTTTCATATATTTCTAATGGTACTAATGATGGATTAAGCTCTGTTATGCTGTGTCCAACTTTTTTTGCCATTGTATATCCGTCACCTGTTGAACCTGTTAATGGATAGCTTTTTCCTCCTGTTGCTATAATTATTCTGTCACTTAAGATATTTCCTTTATTTGTTTTGACTCCATAAATTTTGCTTTCTTCATTATTACTATCTATCAATAGTTCTTCGGCTTTAGTGTTGTATTTTACTGTTATTTTTAATTCTTCAATTTTTTTTATAAAGCAGTTTAACACATCTATTGATTTATCTGTAATTGGAAATATTCTATTTCCTCTTTCTTCTTTTACAGCTAGACCTTGTTTGTGTAAAAATGAAATTATATCTTTGTTGTCAAATTCATTAAAAACACTGTATAAAAATTTTCCGTTTCCCGGAATGTTTCTTATAAAGTCTTCTATATTTAAAGAAGATGTTATATTACATCTTCCTTTTCCTGTTATTAATAATTTTTTTCCTAGTCTATCGTTTTTTTCTAATATTATTACTTCATTTTTACTGTTTTTTTGTTTTGCAGAGATGGCTGCCATCATTCCAGCTGGTCCTCCACCTATTATTATTATCTTCATTTTGTTTTTTCCTTATTTTTATTTATTTAGGTTTTTTATTTGGTATTACCTATAAACTCTTTTTTATTGCATAGGAAATATTTTATATATATTTCATTTTTTATTTTTACTATTATTTCTTTTATTATATTTTTTCTTTTTTAATCTCTTACAATCCTATTTTTCCATTTCTTCTATTGCCTTTATGATTCCATATTTTCCATAGTCATATGTTAATCCACCTTGCATATATGCTATGTAAGGCTCTCTAATTGGTCCATCACAACTTAATTCTATTGTTGAACCTTCTGTAAATGTTCCTGCTGCCATAATTACTTCATCTTCATATCCTCCCATCGGACTTGGCATAGGTATTACATTTGAGTCTATTGGTGAACCTTTTTGAATTCCTTGACAAAATCTTACTAGTTTTTCTTTGCTTCCTAATGCTATTGTTTGCACTATATCTGCTCTTTCTTCATTATATTTTGGCGATACTTCATATCCTAATTTTTCTAGTATACAGCTTGCAAATATTGCTGTTTTTACACTGCTTGCTACTACTTGTGGTGCAAAGAATAGGCCTTTTAATAATAATGGATTTTGGTTTAGTGATGGTCCTATTTCTTTTCCTATTCCTGGTGCTGTTAATCTTTCTGCACATAGTTCTATTAAATCTTTTTTTCCTACAATATATGCTCCACTTGTTGCTATTCCTGCTCCTAAATTTTTCATTAATGAACCTACTGCTATGTCTGCTCCTACTTCTATCGGTTCTTTTTCTTGCACAAATTCTCCATAACAGTTGTCTACCATTATTATCGCTTCTTTGTTTATTTTTCTTATTTCTTTTATTATGTTTTCTATTTTTTCTATGCTTAGACTGTCTCTTGTTGAGTATCCTCTTGATCTTTGAATTTCTATTAATTTTATATCATTTTTTATAAGTCTTTCTTGAATTTTTTGTATGTCAAAATCATTGTCTACTAAGTCTATTTGCTCATATTCTATTCCATATGCTTTTAATGAACTCTTGCTTACTTCTTTTCCTATTCCTATAACTGTTTGTAATGTGTCATATGGTGCTCCTGTTATGCTAAGCATTTTTTCTCCCGGTCTTAATAATGCTGATAGTGTAATTGCCAATGCATGTGTTCCTGATATGAATTGAGCCCTTACTAGACTATCTTCTGCTTTGAATATTTTTGCATATATTTCTTCAATTTTATTTCTTCCTGCTTCGTCTATTCCATATCCTGTTGATGATGATAAGTGCATTTCTTGTAAATTGCATTCTTGGAATGCTTGTATTACTTTTATACTATTTTTTGTGCATATTTCATCTACTTTTTTTAAATATGGTTCAATTTCTTTTTCTACTTTTTTTATTAATTCTTGGTTCACTTTTTGTTTTTGGATATTTGTATATCCTTCTCCTTTCTTAAATTTTTGTTTTCTACTTTATATTTTTAAATGTTTGATATTTTAAAGATATTTGTTTATTAATTTTTATAAATTGCTTTTTATTGTATGATTCGTTTCTCTATTATAATCTATCGTTTATTACGATTTATTTATCTTTTTTGCTATTATATTTTACTATATTTTCTTTTTTTTAGCAATACTCTTTTTTTCTTATGTTAATTGTGATATAATCATGTGGTAACTTAAATTTTATTTTTACAAAGGAGGTAGCAAATGAAACTTTCTGACATTACTTTTTACCTGGATCATTCATATCCAGAATTGGAAACTCTTTTACCTATCGTCAACGCAATGACTAGAAATGGCTATACTCTTAAGGCAAATTTCCGACTATCGCATTATGACAAGCAGTATTATTTTCGTTTAAATCTTTATCAAAAAGGTTTACTTTATCCATTAGTGGCTCTTCGGTTCTTTTTGAAGAAAGATTTTGATCCGAATGATGATGTTTATGCAGACTTTTGTGATGCTAATTTTGATAAATTTTCATTATATTTTAGCACAAATAAAGGTTTTTGCACTGAGTTAAAGGTTTCTGTCTATGAACAGGATACTTTACCAGTAGATGTCATACCTACTCCTGGATACAATAAATTTCAAACTAGTGAAATTGTAACATATTTAGTTTGCTTTGAAGATTCTTCTTTGTGTTTTGATTTATTCTCACCTATTTTGAATAAAATTATTAATTCTGATGGTGGGATTATAACTTCACAGTTAAAGGCTCATGGGAATAATAAACGTGCTAATTTGCGTTTATACTTTGATTATGAAGATAATTCTTTTGCCAAGTCTCCTATTCGGATATCTGGAATTCTTTCTGATAGAATTCCTTTTGACCCCGGCTTTTTATCAAACATAACATTGTATTCTCAGCAAAATTATCCGATTAAATTGGAGATTGAGACCTTTGGTGGAAACTCTGGACCTCTTTTGAGATTTAGAGTCTTTGAAAAATAAAGGGCAGTAAAAGTAATGTAGCAGGTGTGATTTTTCACACCTGCATTTGTTATTCATTAACTTAACAATTAATTTATTTTTATTGAATCTTACTAGCTTAAAATTTTAATTTCATTTTTTACATAATATAAAGAGTTATACAAGTTTTCTGTTGCATAACTCTTTTTTCTAGTTATATACATAATTTTGAGGATTAACAGTTTTCCCATTAATTCTTATTTCAAAATGTAAATGTGGTCCTGTTGAATTTCCTGTTGAACCAACTGCTGCAATTGTTTCTC
>CALXSO010000023.1 GCA_944391155.1 uncultured Clostridia bacterium | reverse complement strand
ATTTGTTTCATTATCTTTGTATTAATTTCTGCAAGTTCTAATCTTGTTTGTCCTGGTTTTTGAGCCACACCTGCAGTAATAACTACAATTTGTGCATCTTTGCACTCATCATAATCTCCTGCTTTTATTACCATCTTTTGTGGTGCGAAAGGTAATCCATGTGATAAATCCATCTCTTCTCCTATTGTTTTATCTTTATCAATATCGATTAATACTAATTCGCTAACTCCTCCTCTGTTTAACATAGAGTATGCCATACTCATTCCTACCATACCAGTTCCTACTAATACCACTTTTCCTTTTTTCATAAATCTCATCCTTTCTCTTTTTCTTTAATCTATTTGGATTTTTCCGTATACAACAAGAAAAGTTACATATAGAAATACCTATGTGAATCTTACTAATATATATTTGCTACTTTTCTTGTTTTTATCTTTAATATTATATCACTATATTATCATTTTTTAAACATTTCTAAAAAAAATATTTTACTTTTAGTAATTTCTATGATATAATTTTCAAAAATTAAGTAAGGAGTGTATTATTATGTCTCAATCTGATAATACTACTGCTTTGGCTGAAAATAAAGTATTAATTTTATATATATTAAATCAAATTCAAGATGGTATAATTGAAGATGGTTTATTTAAAATTATTACTTCTATAAATAATGTTAACTACTTTTATTTTAAGCAAGTGTTGACTGATTTATTAGATACAAAGTTAGTAGGTATTTTTACGAAAGAGGAAGAAGAAGATGTAATAAAAATAACATCTGAAGGTAGAAATGCATTGTCTCTTACACAAGAAGTTATGCCTGGTATTTTAAAGTTAAAGGCTGATAATGTTTTCAAAAAGGAATTATCTTCAATAAATAATGAATCGTCTGTTATTGCTGAATTTATTCCTAAAAATGAGAATGATTATACTGTTAAATGTAAAATCGTAGAAAATAATGAAACAATTTTTGAAGTTAAGACTTTTGCAGGTTCTCGTGATAGAGCTAAGAGAATTGTTGATAATTGGAATGAAAACGCTTCTAAGATATATCCTAAAATATTAGATATTCTTTTAAATAGTTAGTATAAATGTAAGTTTTATATGCAAAATAGTATAGAATAGAAGTTTAAACTTTTATTCTTCTATTTCGTATATTTTTATTATTATTAAATTAATTTTAGTTAAATATTAACAAATTTTCATATTTGTGTTGACAAAATTAAAAAGTCACTGTATAATATTTCTTGTTGATAATATATGGCGAAGTAGCTCAGTTGGCTAGAGCATTCGGTTCATACCCGAAGGGTCATGTGTTCGAATCACATCTTCGCTACCATTTTTATGAAATGTTTAAAAATAGCATATTTGAAGTATTTCCAAATATGCTATTTTTGTATTTATCACAGTGTTATCACGTTATTTTTTGCTCCAATGTTATACTAGTTGAGAGTGGAAAACTTTCAAAATTTTCTACCTCAACTATTGAATTTAACCCTAATGATGTTTTCCTGTAGTTTAGTATTATTTAAAATACTTTTGAATTAACTCTTTTTTATCCATATTGACAAATATGTTTTTATTTTGTTGAATTTCTTCAATTAACTCAGAACATACTTCTTTTGCTAAATCAAACTCTTTTTTTGTAATCTCGTTACTATTTAGAGCCTCTAATAATTCTTCTTCATCATCAACTATTATTTGATTGTTTTCATTAGGACAATATATAATATCTAGATATAAATCATCATAATATGGTATATTTTCTTCTACACCATTATCATGTGTCATATCAAAATAATACCCTACCACATTTGCATCTTTATCTAGATATGCTCTTGCATTATAAAAATGATTTAATGGCGTAAATTCAACTACAAAGTAGCCATTATCAAGATATATAACGTTCTGCCCAGATCTATTCATGAAGTAAGTTTCATCAATTTTGTTAATTCTTTTGATTGTTAAATAGTAATTTTCTGATTCTCTTTTTTGTATAATTAAATCCCAATCAGAAACTCCTCTCATATATGTTTTGCTTGTATATTTTCTTTTCATTGTTATTTTTGCTCATCATCCTTGTATAATATATTTAGGTTTTTAAAAGGCTACCCATAAACCTTGATATTCAATTATATCTTTCTATGATATAATTATTATGTTGACATCGTGGACTCTTATTCATTATATTTGGTATATCATTTACATTTTAGTAAATGCCTTTAACTTTGTCAAGAGAAATCTCTTCAGATATAAATATATATCAGTATAAAAAATAATTTGACTTTTTTTATATCTTCTGATATTTTTATTTTATAGTGATAAAAGATATAATTTTACAGTTTTCAGAAACTGCAAAAATTGTAACAAGTGCTTCTACCAGTTATGTAGAGCTAAGTTTCTCAAACTAAAAGTGTAAGAATAATAACGAAATTATAGTTAGATGTAAAAAATGTTGTGCACATTTGTACTTATTTTATGGAAGCTTAGACTCTAAGCTTCCTTTTTATTGTATAGGAAAAATCGGATTTTATCTTGACCTTATTTGGATTTTTCCGTATACAACAAGAAAGGTTACCTATAAAATGACCCGCATGAGCCTTACTTATGTAGTTTTGCTACCTTATTTTTTACAAGGAGAAAAAGTATGAATATAGAAACGAAATTAACCCTTAATAATATGAAGCAAAACAGAAAAAGAACATCATTTACTATTATATCAATAATATTATGCTCTATACTTATATTTGTTACTATGTTATTAGTATCTAGTATTAAAAATGGAATTACCGAACATATAGAAACAGAATACAATGACTATCACTTTATTATTAAAGATATTGATGTAGAAACTTTCAATAAAATTAAAGAAAAAATATATATTGATAAAATTTATATAGAGGAAAATGACAATCATAGATTACAAAAATTAGAAAAACCTTATGATTTTGTTAGTACAAATGATAATATAAATGTATATATTAAATATAAAAATGTAAAAAAAGTTTGTAATTATTCTAATGATATAATCTATACATTAGGTTTATTAGATGATGCAAGAGAAAAATGTGAATTTAATCAAAAATTACTTACAGCATATGGTTTAATAGATGTTGAGATAACGTATAAAGATGATATTCCTTTGTGTATAACAAGAGTAAATTATTCTTATGTTATAGATATCATAATAGTAGTTATATTAGGAATTTTTTCAATTTTATTTATAATAATACTATATAATGCCTTTTTAATAACAATAAATGAAAGAAAAAAAGATTATGCCATATTAAATAGTATTGGCGGAACAGAAGGACAAATATTGAAAATGATATTTCTAGAAGGATTTATTATGGGAATAATAGGAATTATTATAGGTGGAATAACTTCCATTTTAGTTGCAAATATCATTTTAAAACTTTTAAACAATATATTAATTGATGCAGGATATACTTTTAAATTAATATTTGATGCTAAATATATAATTTTATCATTGCTTATTATAATATTTAATATATATATATCTTCTATAATACCAAGTGTAAGAGCAAGTACAACATCTGTTATTGAAGGAATTAAAAATAATAAACAAATAAAATATAAAAAGAAAAAAACAATATTAGAGAAAATCCTTCCAATAGAAGCAAAGATAGCAATAAAAAATATTAAAAGAAATAAAAATAAATACAGAGTTATAACGATTTTACTTGTAGTTATTATGACATCATATATTGCAGTTAGTACATACATAAATTATGAAAAAGAATCATCGGACTTAGCAAATGAGTATGATGTTGATGCAGAATTACGTTTAAATTCAATGTCAAATTTAGACTATAAATCAGTTTTTAATGATTATGAAGGTAGATATGGAGAAAAAATAGAATATATGCAATATAAGGAAATATGTGGATATGTTCTAATTGAACCAGATGATAAACTTATTACCGATAAACTTGTTTTTACATTTGATAATAATAAAAAAAGCACTTATATAAAGATTATTGGATTAGATGATAAAACATATAGTAAATATATAAAAAAAATAAATGCCAATTCTGGCGATTTTATAATTTATAATAATGTAACGAAAATAAATGGAAGTGAAGAACTAACATATTCATATGAACCAGCATTAAAAAATATAGATAATTTGAAATTAAGTATTGTAGCAATTTATGATGATTTTGAAAATGATGTGCATACATATGACATAATCGAAAATTTAGATGGAAATTTCGTATTAACAGATGAACTAATAGAAGGTTATACAGATGTAAAAAAGGATGGAATGCTAACTATTTTCATAAATATGGATGATTATGATATTATAGAAAATAAATTTAATAACTATATAGATAATACAAAAATGAAACAATGGCGTTATGGTTATGAAAATACAGCATTTATTAAAATAAAATGTAAAAATATAATTCAATTTTCTAACTATATGGATAATATATCTAAAAATCAAGATTCTCCAGTTGATATAGAGTATTATTCCCTAAAAAACCACGAAAAAATCATTTATATTAATATGGTAGAGCTAATTTTAAAACTTATTATATCAGCAATAACATTAATAGGAGTGGTAAGTACAATTAATATCTTAAATGCAAGTTTGTGTGAGAGAAAACAAGAATTTAAAACATTATACAATTTAGGTGCAACAAAGGGAAATATAAATAAAATTTTAATATATGAAAATATTTATATGTTTATAAAGGCAACTATAATATCTATTCTTCTGTCAATACCAATATTAATTGGAATTATTAAACATATGGAAAATATTGTTATTTTAAATAAATTATTAATTCCTTTTGCAGATATTATTTTATTTTTCATACTACTATTATTAATATCTGTCATCATAACATTATTCTCAAGCAAAAGTATTAAACTGGAATAGAGAAAGGATAGAAATAATAATGAAAATTCTAAGAGTAGAAAATGTAAAAAAGATTTATGGAAAAGGTGAATCTAAAGTTGTAGCATTAGACAATGTATCTTTTGATGTAGAAGAAGGAGAGTTTATTGCTATAATTGGACCTTCTGGTAGTGGTAAATCTACACTATTACATACAATTGCAGGTTTAGAAAATCCAAATGAAGGAAAAATATATTTTTATGATAAAAACATATGTGAAATGTATAAAAAAAATTTGACAATATTAAGAAGACAAAAAATAGGAATAGTATATCAGTTTTATAATTTAATTCCAACATTAAATGTAGAAGAAAATATATTATTACCATTAGAACTTGATAAAAAGAAAGTGGATTATGAAAAATTCAATCAAATAATAGAATTTTTAAATTTATCTAATAGAAGAAATCATTTACCTAATGAATTATCTGGAGGGCAACAGCAAAAGGTTGCTATTGGTAGAGCACTAATTATAAACCCTACAATAATTTTAGCTGATGAGCCAACTGGTAATCTGGATTCTAAGTCAAGTAATGAAATTATGCAATTGTTGAAAGAAGCCAATCAAGAATATAATCAAACTATTATAGTAATTACACATAATTTGGAAATTGCAAAATTAGCAGATAGAATTATAAAAATTGAAGATGGAAAACTTGTATAAAAAATAAATATATGTAATTGTAAAATTTTATTAAATCATATTAAATATTAATGAATTTTTGAATAGAAACTATAACGAAGTTTTAATTTGTTCTAAATTTAAAAATATATTTTAGCTAAGAATAAAGTAGTTATCTTCCTTTCGCTATCATTGTTTATATAAGTTTTAAAAATAAACTGGAATAGACTTTAAAAGTTTTATTCCAGTTTATTTTTTATTATTAATCATTTATAATTATTATACATAGTAATATAATGTATAATATTAATTTCTATTTAGATGATTCTTATACCTCTCGCTCGTTTTCAATTTCTCCCTTTTCTTGTTTCTTTCTTGCTTGCTTGTCTTTTTCTTTTAATTGTACTTTTGGAGCTTTATATTCATTTACTTCTAAATTATTTGAAGCTGTAGCTCTAATAGATTCTCTAAATATTGATTCTTTTATTTTTTCAGCTCTTGCTAATGACTTTTCTAGTTCATCTTTTATTTTTTGTTCTTCTTTGCTGTTTTCTATTTCTTCTTTTTGTTCTAGTTCTCTTGGTTTTGCTTTAAAAAAGTTTTTCCACATTCCTAGAAAGTCTGTATTTTTTCCTTTTTTATTTATATTTTTTTCTTCTTTTTTCATAATTTTTCTTGAATTACTTCAAGTTTCACCTCTCTTTTTTAAAATACATTTTAAGTATACCATATAAATACATGAAAATCAAGCTTTTTTACAAATTTTGTTAATGTGTAGTTTACTTTTTTTCTTAATTTTATGTTGATATGCAAAAATTTAATAACTTATGTTATTATTTCAACAAAATTGTATAAAAAAATAAGAATAAAATAATATAAGATATCATTTTATTCTTATTTTTTTATTATCTACATATATTAAGTTTGTTCTAAATGTTAACTTTACTAATTTTTATAATTAAACTTAAATATTTTCTTTAAATGTTAAATCTCCTATTTCTTCTGTTGGAACATATCCTGGTTTTGCATTTATCACATCTGGAATTCTGTTAACTACACTTGCACAAGTAAGTTCTACTGTTGATGGTCTATTGATAACCAATGTTGTTGTAGGTTCTCCCTCTATTGTCCATTCATTTTTATCAAAATCTTCTTTTGAATAAACTTTTCCTATACATTCTGTCTCTAGTGTAATTCCTTCTTTTGTTTCTGTTGTTACAACTGCACTCATTCCTGTTGCATCTCCTGCTTTTACTGTCATTCCTAAAGTAGATGATTCAATATCTTCTTTATATGTTTGAGGTACTGTTTTTTGTGTTTGCGATGTTATTGTTAATCCTAATTTTTCACAAAGCCACCCATTTACATTCCACATATATGATGGTAAATATTCTCCTTTTTGAATCATTTCTTGTCTTTCTTCATCTGAAATTCTATCAACTGATGCTACCTGTTTATCAAATTCTTCTAGTGTTAACCCTGCTCCATGTGCTTTTGCTAATGCTATTCCATAGTCTTCAACATTATATGATGAACTTCCTTTTATTTTCTTTATCGTTTGTGTAGATCCAGCCATACTAGATATTAGTTGTCCCCAATATATATCTTGATATCCACTTCCTGTAATTGTACATCCATTCTGTTTTGCTATTTCGTCTAATTTTTTTGTTACTGTAGGATTTGAATTCATTGGATAAAATGCTTCTTCACAAGTAGTGATTGCATTTACTCCAAGTTTTGCACACAACATTAATGCATCTTCTACATCTGCAATTAAACTCATTGTAGTAACTATTACAATATCTGGCTTTGTTTCTTTTATTAGCTTTTCTGCATCTTCATTTGAAACAACTTTTACTCCTTTATTTTCTGTTCCCATTATCTCCCCTATGTCTTTACCTATAACGTTTGGATTAACATCTATTGCTCCTACAATCTCTCCTCCTTTCTCATATACATATCTCATTGTGTATACACTCATCTTTCCAGCACCATATTGTACTACTTTGGTTTTCATATGACCACTCCTTGTATAAATATTTAGGTTTTTTAGGTTACCTATAAACCTTAATTTATCTCTTTTTGAAGTATAAAATATTAGTTTTTTGTTATATAGATTATATACTAAATTGAATTTTTTATTCAATAGTTTATTTATATATTTTGTTTAATTTTAGTCCGATATAAAAGTAAGCTGTTTGAAATATTGATATATAAATTTTTTATCAAAAATATATCTTGGATTTTCATGTAGGTTTTATGTAAAAAAATATTTATATATCAACATTTTGGCCTACTCTACAAAATTTAGTATGACGAGTAACACTATATTTGTAATAATTCAGACGAATTACTTTTATGCTATGCTGAAAAATAAGCCTATATTTTCTCAATTTTAAAAAATTTTTTTATTTTTATTGACAAATGATTATAACTTCTGTAAAATATGTAAATAATAAAATAAAATTGCGTTTGTACAATACAAAGCTTTTAGAAGTTACTTAAAAGAGAACAAAGGTCATCGGCTGTAAACCTTTGAAGGTCAACCTAAATAGTGAAACATATTGGAGCAATAATTTAAAGTGGGAAATTTGTTATTATTTTCATAAATTTTAAATGTATTTATAAAATGGTTTGATAAATATTTTGATTTGTTGAATTATAAGTTATTTTATTAATAAAAGCAAATTTTCAAGCTGGGTGGTACCGCGGAAAATATTTCGTCCCTGCATTATGCAAGGGGCTTTTTTTGATGCTATATAGAATTTAACAAAGAGAGATTTTCTTTTTTTAATTAAATCAAACCTTTATTTTCTCTTTGTGTTATACAATAAAAATTCTTTTATTATTTCCTATATATCTATCTATCAAAAAAGGTCCAAAACAAAAAGGAGGTATTTTTATGTTCGAGTACAGAACACACAAATGTAACGAAATTCGTTTAGAAGATGTTGGTAAAAAAGTTAAAATTGCTGGATGGGTTGAGACTATTAGAGATTTAGGAGGGTTAGTTTTTCTGGATATTAGAGATATGTATGGAATAACTCAGGTTGTTACTTCTGGAAAATCTGAAGATGTTGATTTTGCATCACATATTCCAATAGAATCATCTGTTTCAGTTTGTGGAACAGTAAAAAAACGTGATGAAGAAACTATTAATCCTAAATTAGAGACTGGTTTAGTTGAAATTAAAATTGAAGAAATTAAAATCTTGGGTAAGAGAACTTTAAATTTACCATTTGAAATTAATAGCAATCAAGATGTAAGAGAAGATTTAAGATTACAATATAGATTTCTAGATTTAAGAAATGATAGATTAAAAAATAATTTAATATTACGTGCTAAAGTAATACAATTTTTGCGTAGTCAAATGATTGAACAAGGTTTTTTAGAAATTCAAACTCCAATTTTAACAAGTTCTTCACCTGAAGGTGCAAGAGATTATCTCGTACCTAGTAGATTACATCCTGGAGAGTTTTATGCATTACCTCAAGCCCCTCAACAATTTAAGCAATTACTTATGGTTTCTGGTATTGATAAATACTTTCAAATTGCTCCTTGTTTTAGAGATGAAGATGCAAGAGCTGATAGAACCCCTGGTGAATTTTATCAATTAGATATGGAGATGTCTTTTAGTACACAAGAAGATGTTTTTTCTACTATTGAACCAGTAATTTATAATACTTTTAAAACTTTTTCAAATAAGAAAATTACGCAATATCCTTTTCCTAGGATAAAATATAAAGATGCTATGTTAAAATATGGAACAGATAAACCAGATTTAAGAAATCCTTTGATTATTGTTGATTGTACTGATATTTTTGAAAAATTAGAACTTAATGCTTTTAAAAATAAAATCGTACGTGTAATTTCTACACATGATGTTGCTGATCAACCTAGAAGCTTTTTTGAAGGTATGACTGATTATGCTATAAAAGATTTAAAAGCTAAGGGGCTTGCATGGCTAAGAGTTTTAGAGGACGGTTCGTTTCAAGGTCCTATTGCTAAATTTATTACAGAAGAAGCTAAAGAAGAAATGCTTTTAAGAACTGATTCAAAACCTGGTGATTGTTTATTTTTTATTGCAGAAGTTCCAGGAATCGTTGAAAAATTAGCTGGTGAAATAAGATGCGAACTTGGTAAGAGATTAAATTTAATTGATAAAAATCGTTTTGATTTTTGTTGGATTGTTGATTTTCCAATGTTTGAATTAAATGAAAGAGGAAAAATAGAATTTAGCCATAATCCTTTTTCTATGCCTCAAGGTGGTTTAACTGCCTTAGAAAATGAAAATCCTTTAGATATTTTAGCTTATCAATATGATATTGTTTGTAATGGTATAGAATTATCTTCTGGTGCTGTTAGAAATCATGATATTGATATAATGCTTAAGGCTTTTTCAATGGCTGGTTATACTGAAGATGAAGTGAAAACAAAATTTGGTGCTTTGTATACAGCTTTTCAATATGGTGCTCCCCCACATGCTGGAATTGCTCCTGGAATTGATAGAATGATTATGCTTTTAACCGATTCTGATTCTATTAGAGACGTTATAGCTTTTCCTCTAAATAGTAAAGCTCAAGATTTAATGATGAAGGCACCTTGCAAAGTAAAAAGAGATTTATTACGAGATGTTCATATTTTAGTGGATCTAAAATAATATGTAAATAAAGATAAATATTATTTATGTTTTTATTCTTAAAATTATTTTGTATATAAAAACTCATAAACTATGTATTTTTGTTTATGAGTTTTTATATTTCTGTATGTAAGTTTTGCTCTTTTATTGTATACGAAAAAATCCATATAGTTAAAGATAAAAGTCGATTTTTCTTTTGAAAATAAAATCTCAGATATTTATTTTTACTTTAAGTCTGTGTAACTTAAAGTTTCATATTGTTTCTTTTGAAAATAAAATCTTAGAAATTTATTTTTATTTTAAGTCTGTCTAACTTAAATTTTTATATTATTTCCTATACAATAAAAAAGAAACCTTTTTCAAGGCTTCTCTATATGATCATATATTTATATATATATTAATCTAAAATTATTTTTTGTTTACTAAATCTTTTAATGCTTTACCAGCTTTGAAAACTGGAGCTTTTGATGCAGGTATTTTGATTTCTTCTTTAGTTTGTGGGTTTCTACCTTTTCT
>CALXSO010000022.1 GCA_944391155.1 uncultured Clostridia bacterium | reverse complement strand
ATTTTACAACTGGATTCTTCTCTGCTAAGAAAACCTTTTTAATTTCAATACTTTCTGGGATTATAGGTGATTTATTTTTACCGTTCTGGAATGTTACTTCGGTGTGTACTGTACTTTTACTTATTCCGAATTTTTTTGCTGCTCCTCTTACCGTGTCTTTTGAATCTATTATATAATGTGCAAGCTCTATGGCTCTTTCTTCAATTGATACACCTATCATTGTTCTAACTCCTTTATGTGAATACTTTTGTTAAATTGTATTCTTGTTTGTAGTAAGTTAGAACTTATATTTGTGATATACTTTTGATTTTAATAGTTGGCTACTAGATATTCTCATAACTATTTTAGTGTTTTGAGCAAGGTAGCGAAGCTACATAAGTGAGGCTCACGTGGTTTTTTTATAGGTAACCTTTCTTGTTGCATACGGAAAAATCTACATAGGTCAAGATAAAATCCGATTTTTCCTATACAATAAAAAAATTACAGAAAAAAAGTTTAAAGAGTACTCTAAGAAGTTCATAAATTAGTAGATAATTATAATCATAATCTTCAATTATAAAATTCAAAATTAACTTTAAAAATAATATAATGAAAATCCCAGAAAACTTAATTTAAAGTTTTCTGGGTAACCATTATAATCCTATTAGTTCTATTATCCTTTTTTTATTTATTGCTTCGTCGATCGCCATTTGGGCTATATTTTCACGAAATTCTGAAATATCTAGTTTTTGATTAGAGTATATAGTGCATTCTTTTGTATGCATATTTACTTCTACTTTTCCAATATATATTGGATTCTCTTCCTTTATTGCAAATAAATCAAAAAGATATATTTCTTCTGTGAACTTTTTAAAAGTTAATTTTATAATTGGTATTTTCTTCATATTTTCCCTTTCTGACAATTGTCTTCATTTTTTCAACTTGCAACATAGTTATTTTATCATAAAATTACATAAACATCAATTCTTCACTATTCTTTTTCCTTACTTTTTTTATGTTTTTTATGATATAAATATGCTATTAATACAACTATACTTGTTAAAATTACTACTATTATTATTAAATCTATATTTTTCCTTGTATTTTTATTTTCGCTTACTTGTGTACCGTTATTAACTACAACATTATTTTCATTTGTACTTAATAATTCTCCTAATTTTTTCTGTTCTTCTTCTCGTTTTTTTTCAAATTCCTTTTGTTCTTCTTCATTCATTCTATGGATATTTACAACATATTTTTTCTGTGATATTCCATCTTCTGCAAGCACTGTAATATTTGCTATATTATTACCTACTTTTAATTCTGAATCTTTTTCTATTGAGACTTTTGCATTTATATTTTCAGGTATAGCTAATATATTCACTTGACTTATATTATTTTCTACTGTTGCTTTGTAATTTGTAACTGAGGCTTCAAATTCTGGTTCTAAAGTTATATTTTCAACTGCTAATGTTTCTAAATTTGTATTTGCCTTTTCTATATCTTTGGTTTTAGAAACATGAATTATATATTCATTTTTTTTTGATTTATCATTTGATATAACTTCTATTCGTATGTCATTATTTCCAAGTTTCAAGTCTGTGTTTCCATTTATATATACTGTTGAATTAATATTTTCTGGAATGGCTGTTACTTTTAAATTTTGAATATTTTCGTTTAAAGTTATATAATATTCAAAAATATCTTTTTCAAATTGTGGCTCTAAGCCTTCTTCGTTGAGTCTTAGATTTTGCAGGAAAGCATTGTCTTTCGCTTCGTCTATACTTGTTGTACCTTTTGTCTGTATATAATTTTCGTTTGATTCTTTTTCTATATATAAATTAATTCCTTTAAATTCTATATTTAATTCATTTCCGTTTCTGTCATATCCTTTACCTGTTATTCCTATTTGAAAAATCCCTTCTTTTTTTGCTTTTAACACTATAGAAAATATTTCTCGATTCTTTATTTCGGATATTCCTCCCTCTTCATCAAACCAACTATATTTTATACTATTTTCTCTTTTTGATAATGGCTCTGGACCTGATATGAATTCAAATTGACTTTCATCATAAAATATCTCTATGTCTGCTGCTGCTATTGGTACATTTATGCTAGATATTGTTAATACAACATTATCTCCTATTAACATTTCTGTTTTGTCTGCTAAAATAATTATTTCTTGTGTTGATTTGCTAGTAATTGATTTTGTTATTATTGTAATAAATACTATCATTAATACCAATATTTTAAATATTTTATTGTTTTTTAAGATGGATAAATTAATTTTTTTCAAATTCTCACCTTATTTTATATATTTAGGTTTTTAATCGGATGCCTATAAACCTTTTTTATATAGGAAACAATATGAAAATTTAAGTTATGCAGTCTTAAAGTGAAAATAAATGTATAAATTTTTATTTTTGTTCTATTTTTTGTAATCCTAAAATATGTCTTTGAATTAATAATAAATCTCTAGATGTTGGATTTTTTCCATCTTTATTTAAATTTCCGGCTTTAACATTTATTCCATTTAATTTTTCTATTTCTAATATATGCCTTTGAAGAATTAATAAATCTATACTATTTATTTTTCCATCTCCAGTTACATCACCATATAATAAAAATATATATTCTATTGTTTCATTATCATTATCATCATAACATTTTAATACATTTCCTGTTCCTACTAATTGATTTTCTAATAGTACTTCATTTTTCGCATTATATATTTCTGCTTTATATGTGGTTTGTATTTTATTTTTTATTTCTAATACACTGTTTTTTTCTTCTTCTAATCCTGATATTATATTACCTTTTATTACTAAATCTGTGAATTCTATGTCTTCATCCAAGTTTACTACATTTACTTTTACTTCTCTTTGTATTTGATTCTCTTCAGTTGTCACTATTATTTGTGTTTCTCCTGCTTCTTTTCCAATAATAGTTCCTTCATTGTCTACACTTGCAATTAAATTATTATTTGAACTAAATATTACTTTAGGATTGTTTGCATCTTCTGGTAAAACATTCGCATTTATTTTTACACTTTGACCTTTTATTAGTACAATGTCTGATAAATCTAAAATTAAATCTGTTACTTCTGTATAAACTTCTATTTTAATTTCTTTTTTTATATCATACTTCTCTGAATATGCTGTAATTGTTGCATTTCCTGAACGTAAACCTAAAATTGTTCCTTCTTCATCTACCATTGCAATAGAAGTATCACTTGATGAATATTTTAATGTTTTATCTGTTGCATTTTCTGGTAAAATTTTTACTTCTAATGAAACTTTTTCATTTTTATTTATTGGATTTTTTGATACTGATATTTGTATTTCTTTTATTGGTATATCTGGTTCTTCAGGGACTTCTTTTAAATAGCTTTGGAATGCATATCCTAAAATCCCATTTGAAAGTTTTACTCTATCCCACAATTCTCCTGCTTGTTTTCCTTTTGCTATTCTTGTCATTACCTCATCTTTTGAAACTGTGGCAACTATGTCATATGATGTGCTTGGACCTGAACGTATATTTAATACTGTTGAAACATCTGCATATACTTTTGTATTATCTGTTGTATAATCGTTTGGATTAATATTAGGAGTTTCTGTTGGTAATTCTGGCATATTTTCATATATAGGTATTAAAAAAGATAAATTTGAATTTAATATATTTCCATTTTTATATCCATTATATGTTGATTTTCCTTCACTATATGGTGCTAATACATTTGTCATATATTGATGTGTGAATAGTGTTCCTTTTCTTTCATCATTTACATCAAATTTTTGTAAATAAATTGTGTTTTGACCTACATTTATATAACTTTCTCCAATAAAAATTGCTCCTCCTGTTATTGCCTTCTCTTTATTATCCCATGGTATTAAGTACTTAGCTTTTTTATCACTGCTCATACCTTTTCCGTCTTTTGCATATTGAAGACCATTTTTTATTGCTCCCATAGGCTCTGATGAACTTGTTGCTCCAATATTATAAAAATTATATAATCCTTTAAATCCCTCCACTGTTCCGCTAATTGATGAATGTGATAAAAAAGGTCCTACTTCTTGCTTTATTCTGGCTGCTAAATGTAGGCTACTTACTCTTGAAGTTCTTCCAGCACTTAAAATTAAGTCAGAATATAAATTATTTGTAGAAATTAGCGTACCAGAACTGTTATAATAATCTACTTTTTTATTATAAAATTCTGTACCATACAATATTTTCTCAATTGTAGATTTTGTACTAGTTGCTTCTTCAAATGACAATGTTTCAAATTGAAAAATCCTCACTTCATTTAAAAAATTTCTAGGATCCATAGTATACTCCACTGCTTGTCTAGAACAATCTACCCATCCAGAATCTACTTCCACATTATATTCACCTGGTTTTGTATTTTTCCATCTATCTGAATATGATTTTGGAACTAAATTTTTCCCAAAAATATTTTCTTGTCCGTATAACATATTCCCAATCAAATCCGGTATATAGTGCTGTAAAATTCCAATTTGGGTATTTCTTTTTTAATTCATATAAATAAGGTCTATAACTTTCTGGAAAATTTTCTATTCCCTCTTTTTTATCTGATGCACTTGATTCTCTCATTGAAGATAATATCGTTGTGATGAATGCACAAAAAAATAGAAATAATATAAATATTTTTCTGGTTTTTAATTTTTTTTCTAACTTTTCCATAATTTATATTATTTCTATTTTTTTTTAAAATATTCGTTTTTTTGGAACGTTGGGGACACGCCAAATCGTTCCCAAATTTCTTATATTGCTTGATATAACAAGGTTTTTGATATTAAAATCATTATCTAGATATCAATTATTTTTGTGTCCTCTATCTGCTGTTATATTCACTAATTTTAAACTTTTTGGAATAATTTGGCGTGTCCTCAATGTTTCAATGTTGTTATATTCATTAATTTTTTATGTTCTCAAAATGCCTTCATACTCAACAAATTCAAACTTTTAGGAACGATTTGGCGTGTCCCCAATGTTCCCTAAATCTTTTATAATTTCTCCTGCCATTATTAGTCCTGCAACTGATGGTACAAATGAAATACTGGCTGGAGCTTTTTTGTTTGTTTCTTCTTTTTCTTTATGTGGTTCTTCTTTTGAATATACTACTTTTAATTTTTTTATTTGTCTTTTTTTTAATTCTTTTCTCATAACTTTTGCAAGTGGACATACAGATGTTTTATAAATATCTGAAACTTCAAATTTGGTTGGATCTAGTTTGTTTCCTGTTCCCATTGATGATATTATTGGAACTTTTTTGTGATCCGCTTCTTGGATTAGTTTTATTTTTGTTGATATCGTATCAACACAGTCTGCTATGTAGTCTATTTTTTCAATAATTAGTGTTTCTTCTTTTATTTTTGTTTCTTCATCGTTATATGTTTCGACAATTGCTTCAGGATTTATATCTAGAATTCTTTCTTTCATTACTTCTGTTTTTAGTTTTCCTATGCTTGAATGTGTTGCTATTATTTGCCTATTTATATTTGTAATATCTACTTTGTCAAAGTCTACTAATATTAAGTGACCTATCCCTGCTCTTGCAAGTGCCTCACATACAAATGATCCTACTCCTCCTATTCCATATATTATTACTGTTGATTTTTTTAATTTTTCTAGTTTTTCTTTTCCTATTAACATTTCTTCTCTTTGAAATTGATTTTCCATTATTTTTTCCTCTCTTTAAAATGGTAAAGACATATCTTAAAAAGAAAATTAATTCTATTTTTAATTAATTTTCTTTTTAAGAAATTTTATTTTTTATTAATTCTTTTTCAATTTTTTCTTTACTTTATTCTAATAAAAAATAATTTTTACTGTGCATCTTTAAGTTTTGCGTATTTTTTATCTTTATAGTAATATGGGTCGTTTTTTATCACTTGTTGCATGCATTTATAATATTTTTGTGCTTGTGAAGTTTTGTTTTCTTCTATCTTTTTAAATAAAATTTTTTTATCCATTGTTTATCTTCCTTCTTCTTTTTCGTTTTCATTTTGTTGTTCTTTTTCTATGTATTTTTCACTATGTACACAATATACTGGAATTTTGTATTTTCTGCAAAATTCTTTAACGTCTTCTGTTAAATATTTGATATTATCAATTCCATATGCATCTGGTATTAGTCTTCCTCCTCTATTTTTGTTATTTACTTTTTCTTGATTTTTATATCTTTTATCAAATGATACTTCTGCATAAATGCCATATATGTCTTTTTCTTCTAAGGTTAGTATATCTGCAATTTTTAATGCAGATGGATGTGAGCTATTTCTTACTAATTTAGGCTCGTGACTAGTTTGAATATCTCCGTCTTCCCGCACCTATAATCATATTATCATCTAATTTGGTAAATAGAAAATTATTTCCAATATGCCCATGATTCTTATATTTGCTATTTGCAATCTCACAGCATATATTAGTTGTCCCTTTTTTTCCTTCATAATTCATCCATCTTTCTTGTTTTTGTTTTACAATTTCTTCATCATTATTATCTAATCCTATTGGATTATGTGCTAATACCGTATATTCAATTCCATTTAAATGATATACTGTAACTCCGTCTATTTCTTCTTTATAACAACTTGGATCTTCTTTATTCTTTTCTTCTTCAATTGCCGCTTCTATTTTGTCTATTCCTAATAATCCTTGATTTAATATATTTGTTTGTTCATGTTTTGTTTTGGCAATAGCTGTTTGTAATGTAATAGGATTTCTTACTCCTTCTTGTTGCATTAAAAGAGTTGCAAATTCTTTTAATTTGAATATATTTTCTTCATTACGTATAAAACTTAAAACTTGTAGCATTTGTATTTCATCATTAGTGTATGTTTTTTCAGGATTTCTCTGTAAATCATACATTAAATTCAAGTATTCTACTGAATCGCCGTATTGAGTTTTATATTTATATTCCATTCCTAGAAAACTTTCACTTATTATTTCTTTTAGTTCTGGTTCACTTTGACATTTTTCCATTTGATTTTTTAACTCTTTGTTTGCAATTTCATTATAGTTTTGTAATTCTTCTAGAGTTTTTATATTAAATGGATTTCTATGTGAACACATTACAGATATTAAATTTGAGTATTGTTTATCTGTTAACTCTACTTCTTTTGCATTTTTTAGTAATTCTTCTATGTAGCTATATTCACTTATTGCTTTTTGCATTGTTTCAACATTTTTTCCATATATTTTAGCTAGTGTTTCATAATAAGTATTAAATAATTCTTGCTTTTGTGGATCTTTTGTTATCTCTAAAAATTCTGAAAAATCTTTTATATTATAACTAATACAATCATGTACAAATGCTTCTCCATATTCTTCTAATATATTTCTGCTAAAAATTTCTAGTGAGTTTATGTTATGCACATTTAGTTCTGGTCTGGATTTTAATATTTCATATGCTCTTTCTCCATATGCATTTCGAATGATGTTTCTAAAAAGTTCTTTATTATTACTGCCATTTTGTAAATATTCTTGTATTGTTTCTGATGAATTTTTTTCTATTATTTCTTTATTGAAAATAATTTTTAAATTTTCTAATGGTATTTCTTCTTGGGCAATGTTTTGTTTGTTTTTTTCTTGTTTGTCTTGGTCAAAAATAATTTCTATGCTTTTTTCATATTGTTCTAGCTTTTCTTTTCCATACATATATGAGAATAATTGTTTACATTCTTCTTTTCCATTTTCTTTATCAAAAAAATATGCTAGAGAATAGTTACTATCTATATTAATTAATTCAGATATTTGTGATTCATTCAGTTTTTGCAAAATTCTGAATTGCTCTGTATTGTAAATAGTTATTCCTTCACCATCATGTAAATTTCCTGATCGTATATTTTCTGTGGATGTCATTAGATTGCCTATAGCACTCATCATTTTACTATGTATGCATCTTTGTATTATTTGATTATTATCCCAGTTTTCTATACCATCAAAATATTTGTAATATTTTAAATTAATCTTGAAATGGTTAGCATCTTTCATAAAATAAAGATATTTTGTGTTATTAATATCTTCTTTTAATAAACTGACTACTGCATTAATATATCCATCATCCTTACTTTCTTCTACTTTTTCAAAGATTTCCTTTTTTGTTTCAAAAGATATATAT
Organism: uncultured Clostridia bacterium; assembly: GCA_944391155.1. Lineage (GTDB taxonomy): Bacteria > Bacillota > Clostridia > TANB77 > CAG-508 > CAG-269. The sequence continues at coordinate 3,350 of CALXSO010000022.1, read as the reverse complement.
TTTATTAATTTTGGATTTAGTGCAATCATATCTATTTGCATTTCTTTATCTAAAGTAGAGATTTGGCTTGGATCTTTGTTTATAAACATTTTTTTTGCTTCATTACTAGCTATTTTAATGTATGTTGCATTTTCTTCCATATATTTTAGTTGAATTTCTGGGCTAGCGAGTGCAAATATTTTTGGTTTTTTTTGTATAAAACTTTCTTGCTTTTCTTGCGAAAGGTTACTTAATAATTCAGGTTTTATTCTTATTAGCTCATCTACTGTTCCCTCAGAAAAATAATCTATTACATGTGGTAGTATTTCTTTTAATTGTCCTTTTTCTTTCAAAAATTTTAAACATTCTTGTTCATCTCTCCAATTTCCACTTATATTTTGTATAAATGAATATTGTTTATTTTGGATTACAGTATATTCTAAAATTTCATTTCTTTCTTCTTCGCTAATATCATTTCTTATATCTAAATATCCTTTTTCTATAAACTCTACTCTTTTTGGTAGTGAAAGCTTTTTTACTATGTTACTTATTCCAAGTGCATTAATTAATTGATATTCTGGTATTTGTTCTATTTGCTCTTCTGATAAGTCATTTGTTCTGAATAATTTTCTAATAATTGTTGCGTTTTCTTTTATATAGTCTGGTAATTTTATATATTCTTCAAATGATATTTGCCTTTTTCTTTCTTGTAAGCTTAATCTTATTTTTTGGAAGATATTTAATTTTTCTTTTCTTTCTTCTAAATATTTATTATTACTCATTAGTAACTCCTTCTAGAACATTGGATATTTTCATTAAAGTTATTTTATAATAATTAATTCATAATCTTCTTTTCCTAGTCCTAGTTTTACTCCGTGTTCTATTTGACTTTCCCAGTTTGTGTCTGGATGATTTATGTGGAAATTATCATGTCCTTCAATGTGTTTTTCTATATTTTCACCTAATGCACTATTTTGAAATGCTTCTTGTTTATTTACTAAATCTGCACATGCTTTATCTAGTGCTACCATATCAAATGATGCTAGCATTCCTATATTTGGAACTATTGGTGCATCGTTTTCTGCATGACAGTCACAGTTTGGTGATACATCACAAATTAAACTAATATGAAATTGTGGTTTTTCTTTTACTACTGCATATGCATATTCTGCCATTTTTTTATTCAAAATGTCTGCTGCTTCGTCATTTGGTGATTTTATTGCATCAAAATTGCATATTCCTATACATCTTCCACATCCTACACACTTGTTGTGGTCAATTTGTGCTTTTCCATTTTCGTTATATGATATTGCTCCATGTGCACATATTTTTATACATTGTTTACATTTTTTGCATTTTTCATATATTACTTCTGGTTTTCCACTACTGTGCATTTCCATTTTTCCTGCTCTTGAACCACATCCCATTCCTATATTTTTAATTGCTCCTCCAAATCCTGTTCCTTCATGTCCTTTAAAATGGTTTAGTGAGATTACTATGTCTGCATCCATTATTGCTCTACCAATTTTGGCTGTTTTTACATATTCTTGGTTAATTTCTACATAACTTTCATCTGTTCCTTTTAATCCATCTGCTATTATTACATTACATCCTGTTGAGAAAGGTGTAAATCCATTTAGATATGCTGCATCTATGTGATCTAAAGCATTTTTTCTTGATCCTACATATAATGTGTTGCAGTCTGTTAAAAATGGTTTTCCTCCTAATTTTTTTACAACGTCTGCGACTACTTTTGCATAGTTTGGTCTTAAGTATGCTAAATTTCCTGGTTCTCCAAAGTGAATTTTTATTGCTACATATTTGTTTTCAAAATCTATTTTTTCAATTCCCGCTTTTTTTATTAGTTTTTCTAATTTTTGTAATAAGTTGTATCCTGGTTTTGCTCTGAAATCTGTGAAATATACTTGTGATTTTTCCATTTTTATCGCTCTCCTTTTCCAATTGATTTTATCATATTAATGGCTTGTATGTCTAGATTTTTCTAGATTTTCGTTTCTAATAATTTTTATTTATGTTACTACTCAGACTTCTTTTTGTAGAGTATTCTTAAAGGTTGATATATAAGTTTTTGTCAAAAACAAACTTTAGGTCTAGCTATTGATCTTTGAAAAAAAACTTATATATCAACCTTTAAGACGGATTACTTTTATGCTATACTAAATTGTAATAAATTTTTCTAATATCTTTACAATACTCCTATATACTATTATAATAATCAATATATGGAGGGAAATTATGTTAAAAATAACTAATATAAAAATATATGAAGATCTTTCAAATACTGAATTACTAGAAAAGATTATAAATAAGTATAAAATTAAAAAATCTGATATTATAAATTGGCATGTTATAAAAAAATCAATTGATGCTAGAAAAAAAGATGATATACATTACAATTACTCTATTGAATTAGAAGTAAAAGCTGAAAATTCTTATCCTAAAATAGATAAATGTAAAAAAATAAATGCTCCAACTTTAAAATTGCAGGATTCTAATTTCAATAAAAAATCGCCTATTATTATTGGTGCTGGTCCAGCTGGATTGTTTGCTGCTTTGACTTTTGTTGAAAATGGTATATCTCCTATAATAATAGAACAGGGAAAAAAGGTTGAAGAAAGACAAAAAGATGTTGATAATTTTATTAAAAATAGAATTTTAAATGTGAATTCTAATATTCAGTTTGGTGAAGGTGGAGCAGGAACATTTTCAGATGGAAAGCTTACTACTGGAATTAATTCTTCCTTCTGCAAAACTGTATTAAATCAATTTGTTAGGTTTGGTGCTCCAGAACAGATTTTATATCTTCAGAAGCCTCATATTGGAACTGATATTTTAATTAAAGTAATAAAAAATATGAGAAATTATATAATTCAAAATGGCGGAATTTTCTATTTTAATACTCAATTGATTGATTTTAACATTCAAAATTCTCATGTTTCTTCTATAATTGTTAAAGATGTAATTTCTAATGATATTCGTGAATTGCCTTGTTGTCAAGTAATTTTAGCAATTGGACATAGTAGTCGTAAAACTTTTAAATTGATTTATGAAAAAGGATTACTTGTAGAACCTAAAAATTTTTCAGTTGGTGTTAGAATTGAACATTTACAAAGTATGATTAATAACTCACAATATGGTAGTTCTACTAATTTACATTTACCACCTGCAGAATATAAATTAGCTTATCATAGTTCTTCTGGCAGATCTTGCTATACTTTTTGTATGTGTCCTGGTGGAACTGTTATGGCTTCTTCTAGTGAAGAGAATACAATAGTAACTAATGGAATGAGCAAATTTGCAAGGGATGGCATTAATTCTAATAGTGCTCTACTTGTAAATGTTACACCTAG
>CALXSO010000021.1 GCA_944391155.1 uncultured Clostridia bacterium | reverse complement strand
AAAAAGTGCATTTCTATTTTGTGAACACCATCACCATTACAGCTTTCACATCTTCCACCAGGTACATTAAAGCTAAATCTTCCTTTTGCATATCCTCTAAGTTTTGCTTCATTTGTTCCTGCAAATAAATCTCTGATTAAATCAAATACTCCTGTATATGTTGCTGGATTAGAACGTGGTGTTCTTCCTATTGGTGATTGGTCAATGTTTATAATTTTATCTATTTGGTCTAGACCTTTTACTCCTTTACATTTTCCTGGTTTTTCGTTTGAACCGTTTAATTCTTTTGCAACAGTTTTGTATAGAACTTCATTTACAAGTGTTGATTTTCCTGAGCCTGATACTCCTGTGACACATGTAAATACTCCTAGTGGAAATTTTACACTTATGTTTTTTAAGTTGTTTTCCATTGCTCCTTGTACTTCTATTACTTTATTTTTGTATGTTTTTCTTCTTTTTTTAGGTACTTCTATTTGTTTTCTTCCGCTTAAATATTGACCTGTTATAGAGTCTTTTACTTGTTTAATTTCTTCTGCTGTTCCTTGTGCCATTACTTTTCCACCATGTTCTCCTGCACCTGGTCCTATGTCAATGATTTGATCTGCTGCATACATTGTGTCTTCATCATGCTCTACTACAATTAGAGTGTTTCCTAAATCTCTTAGTTTTTTTAGTGTCGCTAGTAATTTATCATTGTCTCTTTGATGTAAACCAATGCTTGGCTCATCTAATATATATAAGACTCCTGTTAGCCCTGAACCAATCTGTGTTGCTAAACGAATTCTTTGTGCCTCTCCTCCTGATAATGTTCCTGCACTTCTTGATAGTGTTAAGTATTCAAGCCCAACATCTATTAAAAATTGAAGTCTTTGGTCTATTTCCTTTAATATCAATTCTGAAATCATTGCTTCTGTTTTGTTTAATGTTAGATTGTTTAAATATGATTTTATTTGCTTAATTGACATTTGTGTTAGTTCGTTTATATTTTTTTCTCCTATTTTTATTGATAATATTTCTTTTTTTAGTCTAGCTCCTTTACAGGTTGGACATTCACTATTACTCATGTACATTTCATAAAAATCTCTCATTCCTTGAGATTTTGTTTCGCTATGCCTTCTTTCTAGTGTTGGAATGACTCCTTCAAATGGAGATGTGAAATTTCTTATTCCAGCTGCTGATTCATATTCAAAATCGATTTTTTCATTTCCTGTTCCATATAAGATTTTTTCCATGAATTCACGTGGTAATTTTTTTATTGGTTTTGATATATCTACATTGTAATGTCTTGCTATGCTTTCAAAATACATTTTTGCCATTGTGTCTGCTCTTTTCATTACACTTGAACCAAATGCTTTTACTCCATCATATAATGTTTTATTTTTGTCTGGAATTATTAGATCTTCATCCATTTTCATTAAATATCCTATTCCCATACATGTTGGACATGCTCCAAATGGATTATTGAATGAGAACATTCTAGGCGTTAGTTCAGGAAAACTGAATCCACAGTCTGGGCATGCATAATTAGAGCTGTATAAAACTTCTTTGTCTCCAATAATATCTATTAGAACAAGGTTTTCGGCATTTTTTAATGCTGTTTCTACTGATTCTGTTAATCTGCTTCTTATTTCTTGTTTTATAACTAATCTATCTACTACAAGTTCTACATTGTGTTTTTTCTTTCTGTCTAAATTGATGTCATCGGAAAGTTCATACATTTCTCCATCTATTCTTACTCTTACAAAACCTTCTTTTTGGAAGCTTTGAAGTTGTTTTGTGAATTCTCCTTTTCTACCTCTTACAATTGGTGCCAATACTTGAATTCTTGTTCCTTCAGGCAATTCTAAAATTGAGTCTATTATTTGATCTATTGATTGTTTTTCTATTTTCTTACCACAGTTTGGACAATATGGTATACCAATTCTAGCATATAATAAACGAATATAGTCATATATTTCTGTTACTGTTCCTACTGTTGAACGTGGATTTTTTGATGTTGTTTTCTGGTCAATTGAAATTGCTGGTGATAACCCTTCTATTGATTCTACTGCTGGCTTTTCCATCAAACCTAAGAATTGTCTTGCATATGATGATAGACTTTCTACATACCTTCTTTGTCCTTCTGCATATAGAGTGTCAAATGCAAGTGATGATTTACCAGATCCAGATAATCCTGTTATTACCACTAATTTGTCTCTTGGTATTTCTATATTTATATTTTTTAAATTATGCTCTTTTGCTCCTTTTATTACTATTTTGTCATTCATAATATCCCTCCCATGCCATGATATTATACTATATTTAATTTATAAAAACAAGAGTTTGGTTGAAATTTTACTTTCTTTTTTATGGTTAGTCTTTTTTTATTAGATTAAGTTATAATTACTTTTGGTGCTATAATCTTATAAAACTTTGAAATATATTTTATAAGCATTTAATTTTATGTTTTGGTTATATCTTCGACTAAAAAATATTTATGTATCAAAATTATCTACTTTTCTGCAAAGTTAATTATTGAATTAAAACTTTTCAAATGATATTTTAAAATAAAAAAATTTTTTCTTCTCTTATGATTCGACTTTTTTTTCATTTTCACTATGCTATATTAATTTAGTAATTTATTTTAATGCATTTTTTACAAAGGAGGTCGAACAATATGCTATTTTCACGGTACCTTTACTGCAAGGTAAAGGAAGCTAGAGAGGATGAAATTTCTCTTATTTTAAATTCTTCGGAAATCGAATTTTTAAAATCGGCAGATGTTCCGATGAAGAAAAAAGAGAATGGGATTGTAAACAATTATTTAGTTAGCTCTAACCTCTTAAAGCATTTGTTTTGTAACTAGTTGTTCAATCTAGAGAATGCATAATAGGTCTTGATTAATTTAAGACCTATTATTGAATTTATTCTAATAATTTTTCTAATTCTTTTATTTTATCTCTAAGTTCTGCTGCTTTTTCAAATTCCATTTCAGCTGCATATTTAAGCATCTCATCTGTTAGTTTTGAAATAGTTTCTTTAATGTCATCTTTATTTTCCATCTTATATTCAACACCAATATCTTCTTGCTTTATTATACTAATTGTATCTCTTACTGATTTGTTAATTGTTTTTGGTGTTATATTATGGTCTTTATTATATTTTTCTTGTATTCTTCTTCTACGATTAGTTTCTGATATTGCTTTTTCCATAGATTCTGTAAGCTCATCTGCATACATTATTACAGTTCCATCTGTATTTCTAGCAGCACGTCCAATTGTTTGAATTAAAGATCTTTCTGAACGTAGAAATCCTTCTTTATCAGCATCTAAAATAGCGACTAAGGAAACTTCTGGTATATCAAGTCCTTCACGTAATAAGTTTATTCCTACTAACACATCAAATTCTCCAAGTCTTAAGTTTCTTATTATTTCCATTCTTTCTAAAGCTTTTATTTCTGAATGCATATAATTAACTTTTATGTCTAATCCTTTTAAATATGCTGTCAAGTCTTCTGCCATTTTTTTAGTTAATGTTGTTACTAGAACTCTTTCATTTTTTTCTACCCTTAATCTTATTTGTTCTATTAAATTATCTATTTGATTTTCTACAGGTCGTACTTCTATTTTTGGATCTAAAAGTCCTGTTGGTCGTATTATTTGTTCTACTACATTTTCTCTACTATGTTCTTTTTCATAATCAGCTGGCGTTGCTCTTACAAAAATAACTTGATTTATTTTCTTTTCAAATTCTTCAAATGTTAATGGTCTATTATCATAAGCAGAAGGAAGCCTAAATCCGTATTTTACAAGTGAATCTTTTCTTGCTCTATCTCCATTATACATAGCTCTAACTTGTGGGATAGTGGCATGTGATTCATCTATTAGTAAGAGAAAATCTTTTGGCAGATAGTCAAATAAAGTAAATGGTGGAGAACCTGGTTTTCTTCCACTTATATGTCTTGAATAATTTTCTATTCCTTGGCAAAAACCGGTTTCCTTCATCATTTCTATATCAAAATTTGTTCTTTCTTCTATTCTTTGTGCTTCTATTAATTTACCATTATCTTTAAAATATTTAACTCTTTCTTCTAATTCTTGTTCAATAGTTTGTATTGCTCTTTCCATTTTATCTTTGGTTGTTACATAGTGTGAATTCGGGAATATCATAACATGTTTTCTTTCTGCTATTGATTTACCAGTTAATGGATTTATTTCTTGAATTTTTTCAATTTCATCTCCCCAGAATTCGACCCTTATAGCTGATTCGTTTTGATCTGATGGATAGATTTCTACAATATCTCCTTTTGCTCTGAATGTTCCTCTTTTAAAGTCTATTTCATTTCTTGAATATTGCATGTTTACTAATTTTCTTAGTACTTCTTCTCTTGTTTTATTCATTCCTGGTCTTAAAGAAATTATCATATGCTCATAATCAATTGGATCTCCAAGTCCATATATACATGATACTGATGCAACAATTATTACATCTCTAGTTTCAAATAAGGCTGCTGTTGCTGAGTGTCGTAGTTTATCTATTTCATCATTTATTGATGCATCTTTTTCTATATATGTGTCTGACTGTGGAATATAGCTTTCTGGTTGATAATAGTCATAGTAAGAAACAAAATATTCAACACTATTTTCTGGAAAAAACTCTTTAAATTCACTATATAATTGTCCCGCTAAAGTCTTATTATGAGCTAAAACAAGTGTTGGCTTTTGTACATTTTGTATTATATTTGCCATAGTAAATGTTTTCCCAGACCCTGTAACTCCTAGAAGTGTCTGGTATTTTTTTCCTTCTTTTATTCCATTTGATAAATATTCTATAGCTTGTGGTTGATCACCTGTTGGCTTATATTCTGAATGTAATTTAAACATATTTTTCTCCTTCTACAATATATTTAAAGTTTAAAGTTACCCAAAACTTTTTGAAAGAAAAAACTTTATAAGTTCATTTTCGTTATAATAACGATCTTTATTTAAGCTCGATATATTGACTTGACAAGTTTTCCCATTCTTCCATTTTTAATTCTATTTCTTCTTGTAAAACTTTAATTTGCTCATGTAAATCATTTAGTTTTAAATAATCTGTACTAATACCTTCTTTCAACATTTCTTTATTAATTTCTTCTATTTCGTTTTCTTTTTCTTCAATCTCTTTTTCTAATCTATCCATTTTATTTTTTATTTTATTATTTTGTTTACTAATAAGATATTTATTAATATTGTTTTCTTTCTTATTATCTTTTGAGGTAATTATATTTTCTTTGCTTAAAGTTCTATCTTTTTTGTTTATGTATAATTTTTCATTATCTTCATCTACTTCTTCTTTATGTCTTGTATATTCTTCATAATTACCATCAAAAAATGTTACTTTTCCATTTTCAAATTCCAAAATCGAATCTGCTATTTTATTAACAAAATATCTATCGTGTGAAACGAATATTAAAGTACCTTTGTATTCCTTTAAAATTTGTTCTAAACTTTCCTTTCCAACTATATCCATATGATTGGTTGGTTCATCTAGTAAAAGCAAGTTAGGTCCTTTTTTCAAAATTTTGCAAAGTTGTAATCGTGATTTTTCGCCACCAGATAAAACATTAATTTTTTTAAATACATCCTCTCCACTAAAAAGGAAAGTTCCTAGTAAAGTTCTAATTTGAGTTGTTGTTAAATTAGGAAAAGCTTCACTAACATCATCACAAACTGTGTTTTCTGTATTTCTGAATTCCATCTGTTGATCAAAATATCCAATATTAACATTATGCCCATATTCAATATCTCCATTAATTTTTGGTATATTACCATTTAATGTTTTAAGTAGAGTTGATTTTCCTATTCCATTTTCTCCAATTACTGCGAGCTTTTGTCCTCTGTATAAGGAAAAAGAAACTTCAGCAAGTGGATTATTATATCCTATGTCTAGATTTCTTACCTTCAATACCATTTTTCCACTTTCTGTTTGTATACCAAAATTTGCATGAAATGTTTTTAAATCATACTTATTGGGTTCTTGTACAATTGTCATTTGTTCTATTTTTTTTAATTTAGATAATGCCATTTTAGCTTTAGTTGGTTTATATCTGAATCTATCCGCAATACTTTTTAATCTTTTTATTTCAGCTTGTTGATATTCAAAATCTTTTAATTGTTTTTCATAGTCTATCCTTTTCTGTTTCTCAAAATCTGTATAATTTCCTTTGTATTCTTTTATTGATGCATATTCTATTTCATATACTTTGTTTACTATTCTATCAATAAACATTCTATCATGAGAGACAATAACAACAGATTTGGGATAATTTTTTAAGTATTTTTCTAGCCATTCTATTGCTGTAATGTCTAAATGATTTGTTGGCTCATCTAGTAATAAGATATCTGGCTTGCTTAGTAATAATTTTAAAAATGCTATTTTTGTTCTTTGTCCTCCTGAAAATTGTGTTATCTGTTTATTTTCATCTTCTTTTGAAAATCCAAATTTTTTAATTGCAGTTTCATATTCCTTTTTGTATGTATAACCACCTTTAAAATCATATTTTTCTAATGCCTCAGAATAACTTTTTATTATATTCTCATTTGATTCTAATTGTAGTCTTGCCTCTAATTTCGAAATTTTGTTTTCTAACTTAATTATTGGTTCATATACTGTTAATATTTCTTCTAACATTGTATTAGAAGAATTTTCAAATTCTATCTGTTTTAAATATCCTATTTTAGGAGAACCTTGTTTGTATATGCCGAACTTTTCTTCACCTATTCCCTCTTCTAACATTTCGTTATCTATTAAAGCTTTTAATAAAGAGGTTTTTCCTGCACCATTTCTTCCAACTATTGCTATTTTTTCTTTATCTTTTATTTCAAAATTTATTTCTTCCAATATTGTTTCTGCCCCATAACTTATTGCTCCATTTATAATTTTGTAATTCACTTTTCACCTCGTTCATTTTTGATTTAATTTTTATAATTTTAATTATTTGGATTACATACATCCTAATAATTTCTATATTAGACTAATTTTATTTTAATTTCTTATAATTTTATATTTATACTAGCATAAATGTATTGGTTTTTCAAGTAATTCTTTAAACTAACAGTCTTTAAATTGACTATTTTGAAATTCGAGACTAAATGCTAGATAGGGAAAATTTCGTTGCAAGACTTCTAGTTTTAAACAAAATCTAGAATTTACTTTTGCAATTGTTACAATTCAGTATGGCATAAAAATAATCCGTTTGAAAGATTGATATATAAGTGTTTTTATCAAAAACAAACTTTAGGTCTACCTATTGGTCTTTCACAAAAAAATTCTTATATCAACCTTTCAGACCACTCTACAAAAAGAAGTCTGGGTAGTAACTTGCAATTAACGAAAATTTAAAAAAACTATTACATTAAATTAAAATTTGTGCTATAATAGTTTATGTGTAACGTGTAGCTTTAACAGGCGTAAGTCCAGTTCAAGTTGCACTTTTATTTTTTGAAAGGAGGAGATAGTATGCCAACAAATAAAAAAGAAGGTATGATTTTTGGTATATGTATGTGTGCCATAATGGTATTTTTTATGGGACTTTTAAATATTTCTATACATTTAGGAGGATTTGATTTTAATTCTATAAAAACAAATTTAATTGCTTTTCCTGTAACTTTTATTATTGCTTTCATTTTAGAAAATGTGGTTATTGGAAAAATAAATCATAAATTATTAGAAAAATTTGTTGATAAAAATGATAGTAAAAATTCATACATATTGTTTAATTGTTTTTTTATTGTTACTTTAATGTCTTTGGTAATGACAATAATAGGTGGCTTTTTAGGTGGAGATAATGCATCTACAATTTTTAGTGAATTTTTTATAAGATGGCCTAGAAATTTCTGTGCTGCATTTTTCTTAAATATTTTAGTTGCTGGACCTATTAGTAGAACATTGCTAAGAGTAATTCAAAAGAATGAATCCAACAATTCTAAATTTGAATTAGCAACAGTTAAAGTTGAAAAAGATAATAATGAAGTTGTTTAATGCTAGAATAAGAAAGGTGTCAAAAATACATTAGTAAGGCTTATGCAAGTCTTTTAATAGAAAACCTTTCTTGTTGTGTACGGAAAATCCAAATATTGTAAAGAAAAAATTTGATTTTTCATATACATTAAAAACTCCCTATAGAGATAATCTCTATGGGAGAAAAACAGCTTTTTTTTGTATATGAAATAATGTGAATCCTTTAGTTACTAAAAGTTTAAAGTAAAAATAAATTTGTTATATGTGCCTAAATTTTTATTGCTAATTCTTCCATTTGTTCAATATTTGCTTCGTTCATTCTTGATTTTATTGTTATTATTGGTTCTATTATATCAATATTTTTCATTTCTTCTAGTGTTTTTTTCATGCATTTTCCAGCTGATGGTGCCCAAGAACCGTTTTCTATTATTCCTACTTTTCTATTTTGATAGTTTCTTTCTTTTAGTCTGTCTAAAAATTGTTTCATTGGTGGGAATAGGTCTGTATTATAGCTTGATGATGCTACTATTAGTTTTGAATATTTAAATGCATTTGCTACCGCTTCTGCCCAGTCTTCTTTTGTTAAGTCACATACTACTATTTTTTCATCTTCTTTTCCATTTTTCTTGTTTTCTTCTTTTAATATTTCTGCCATTTTGTTTGCTGCTTTTAGTGTATTTCCATATATTGAACTACATGCTATGAATGTTCCTTCTTCTTCAGGTTCATATTTACTCCATGCGTCATATTTGTTTATATAGTATTCTAAATTTTCTTTTAGCATTGGCCCATGAAGTGGGCAGATCATTTTTACATCTAGATTTGCTGCTTTTTTTAATAATGCTTGTACTTGCATTCCATATTTTCCTACTATTCCTATATAATATCTTCTTGCTTCATCTATCCAATTGTCTTCTACATCTAAGCCTCCAAACTTTCCGAATGCATCTGCTGAAAATAGTATTTTTTCAGTTTGCTCATATGTCACCATTACTTCTGGCCAATGTACCATTGGTGCCATAAAAAATTGTAGTTTGTGTTTTCCTATATCTAATATATCTCCTTCCATTACTATAAATTTTCTTTTTTGTATGTCTGTTTTAAAGAAGTTTGATATCATGTTAAATGTTATTTGATTTCCTACTATTTTCATTTCTGGGTATTTTTCTGCTAGTACTCCTATGTTATATGCATGGTCTGGTTCCATATGTGATACTATTAGATAGTCTGGTTTTTCTCCTCCTAGTGCTTTTTCTAAATTTTCTAACCATATGTCTGTTACTTTTTCATCTATTGTGTCTAGGATTACATTTTTTTCGTCTTTTATTATATATGAATTGTAACTCATTCCATTTTTTAATACATATTGTCCCTCAAATAGTTTTATGTTCTTGTCATTTGCTCCAATACAAGTTATATCTTTTGATATCTTCATATCTATCATTTTTTTACCTCCTATTTTTATATGTTTTTTTCAAAAGTTTGCTAGTAAAAACCTTTGTAAACCTTATTTTTTCTATATAAATTATAAAAACTTGATATCCCCCCTAATTTGTTATAAAATTTAGTTGCGAAACAAAATTTTATAAGGAGTGTGATAT
>CALXSO010000020.1 GCA_944391155.1 uncultured Clostridia bacterium | reverse complement strand
TACCAAGTAGAGAGCAAAGAGAATTAAGAGAAGCAACAAGATACAGAAAAAGTCTAACACAAGAGAGAACAAGAGGATTAAATAGATTACAAAAAATGCTAGAAGGAGCAAATATAAAAATAACATCCATACTATGTAGTGTATATGGAGTGACAAGTAGAAATCTGATAGAATTTGTATTAGAAAATGACGAAGAAATAACATTAGAAAAAGCAAAAGAGTTGGTGACAACAAGAATACATGCGAAATTAGAAGATGTAGTCAGAGCAATGAATGGAATAATAACACCATTTCAAAAAAATATGATGAAGAAAGTAATGAAACATATAGATGAATTAACAGAAAGAATTCAAGAGATGGATGATTTAATAGATGAATATATGAAAGAATATGAAAAGAATAAAAAAAAACTTGAAAAAATCCCAGGGTTAGGAAAAAGAAGTTCGGAGATAATATTAGCAGAAATAGGGCAAGATATGAATAGATTTCCAACAGCAGGGCATATAAGTTCATGGGCAGGAGTATGTCCAGGTAATAATGAGAGTGCAGGGAAAAGACGAAGTGGAAAAAGTAGAAAAGGAAATAAGATATTAAAATCAACTTTAGTAGAATGTGCACAGTCAGCTGTGCGACGAAAGGATACGTTCTTTTATGCACAATATCAAAGAATATCAATGAAACGAGGGAAAAAAAGAGCAACTTTAGCAGTAGCACATTCAATATTAATAGCAATATACTACATGCTAAAAGAAGATAAAGAGTATGAGGACTTAGGAGCAGATTTTTACAATAAATTTAACAAGGAGAAGAAAGCAAATGCATATATGAAAAAATTAAAAGAATTAGGTTACGATGTGCAAATAGTTGCACAAGTAAGCTAATTCAAACTAAAACTGTATTAATTATACTACAACATAATAAAAAAACAAGAGAAAAAGAAAAAATTTATATATTTTTCTTGCCTTTAAATATATCAAAATTCATAATTTAAAATTGGTAATAGATATAGCAAGTAGCAAAATGGCGAAAAAGTATATATAAAGTGCCAGCAACTTCTCGCCATTTTGAAGGTAAGTTATTTATGTTTTCGTAGCATAATAGCTTTTTCAATTGACGTAATTACTTGTATATACTTAAACTTCACTTATTCACTTGAATTTATAACAAATATATGTTATAGTATTACAGAATAGGAGGACAATTTATGAATAGGAGAACAAGAGGGAGAAGATATGATTCTGAACCGAAATTAAATGTCAAAAAAGTAGTAGCAGTGATTATAGCATTTATAGTTATAATTATGTTTATTTTTGTCATTAAAGGCATTGTTACAGGAAATAAAAATCAAGATGAAATATCAAGTTTAAGTTATTTTGCATCTTTTCAAGACAATAAATGGGGAATTATTGATTCTAACGGAAATGAGGTAATTGCACCTTCATATGCAGAAATGATAGTTGTTCCAAACGAAAAAAAAGATATATTTTTATGTACATATGATGTAAATTATGAGACAGGGGAATATAGTACAAAGGTATTAAATAAAGAAAACAAAGAAATATATACAGAATATGAACAAGTAGAAGCAATACAAAATAAAGATAGCAATAATCAACTATGGTATGAGGAAAATGTTTTAAAAGTAAAAAAAGATGGTAAATATGGAATAATTAATTTAGACGGAAAAGTGCTTGTAGAGCCACAATATGATGAAATTGTAGCAATATTTGGAATAAAAAATGCATACAAAGTAAAAAAAGATAATTTATATGGAGTTGTTGATGGAGAAGGCAAGCAGATTTTAAATGTAAATTATGCAGATGTTATTAATTTGGGAGAAGACAATAAATCTGGTTATATTGTCAAAGATCAGAACGGAAAATTTGGAATTTTAGATTATTCAGCAAATCAAATTTTAGAATCAAAATATGATGCAATAGAGCAAATATATGGAAATGATTTGTATGTTGTAACAGAAAATGGGGCAAAAAAAGTTGTAGATAAGTCAGGAGCAGATATTATTACAACAGGGTTTGATAATATAGGTAGCATACTAAAAAATAAAGATAATGGTGTTATATTTCAAAAAGACGGTAAATATGGAGTTATGAATTTATCAGGTCAAGTTACAATAGAACCACAATATGACGATTTAAAGGAAGCTAAAACTGGTATTTTGATAGCAAAAAATGCTGGCAAATATGGAATTATAGACTTACAAAAGGCTGAAAAAGTGCCATTTAATTATGCAACGATTAGTTACAACGAAAAAGCAGATATCTATTTAGCTGATGATGAGAATTATAATACTACAATTTTTAACAATAACTTTGAGCCAAAACTTACAGGAATTTTAACAGATCTTGATACAGAAAAAGGATATATAACAATTGTTGTGGGAGACCAAACTAGATATTATAATTTTAGATTTGAAGAAAAAACAGATAAAGAAGTAATGACTACAAATACTTTATATTTAAGTAAAAAAGATGATAAATATGGATTTGTAGATAAAGATGGAAATGTTATAGTAGATTATATATATGATGAAGCAACAGAACAAAATGAATATGGTTTCTCAGGAATAAAGAAAGATGGAAAATGGGGAAGTATAGATTCAAAAGGAAATGTTGTTCAAGAACCTATTTATAATCTTGATGATTATTTATTAGTTGACTTCATAGGTAGATGGCATTTAGCAAAAGATATAAATTCAAATTATTATAATAAAGAATAATGTTTAGATATTTATAAGTTAAAATAAGATAATTATAAGAAATAACAAAAATAATAGAAATTTTATTAAAGGTGGTAATAATGGAACTAAAGACAAAATATCAATATACTTATTTTATTTATCCTTTTGCGGTAAAGGAAAATAAATATCAGAAATATTTATTAAACTTGCTTAAAAATGATAAGTTTAATATTAAAATCTTTGAAAGACAAAGAAATATAAAAATGTATCAGTATTTTTTGCCAAAAATAAGTGAATTCTTGTTTTCAGGTTTTTCTTTTTCCGAAGAGAAAAAGAAAAACCTAGAAAGTTTACCAGTAGAAACTGCAAGTGCATTAATTTCTAAAAATAATTGTAATGTATTTGAATATAAATTAAAAAAAGATGTTCAAGGTAAAACTGGGGAAAATGGTATTTTCTTTAAAATTACTAAAATTGAATTAATCTGTTTTAAAAATGGAATATGTTTTTTAGTAATGAAAACAAATATAGAAAATTCAGATTCATTTTCAGATGTACTAAATTTTAATTATAAGTTTAGAGATATAAAGCAAAGCGGGAATGTTTTGAATAGTTATGACAAAATAAAAATTCAAACTGATATTTTTGAAGATATGAATAAGTTGACAAAGTTTATTGAAGATATTACTACATCTTCATTTGAAAGCATGAAATTAGATATTGATATAGATAGATTTTTAACCTATTCATATGTATGTATTGACCAGCAGTCTTGGAATGCAGAAAAAGCATTTGAAGATATAGAGTATGAATTTATTAAATTTGCAAATTTTTTACCTGCTGATGATGTTACAAAATATGATAATTCTAATTTTACAGATTTTTCAAAATGGAGATATGCAAAAATTGGAGTATCTAAACAAGGAGTAGCACTTTTTTCTTCTGATGTGGATATGAATAATTATACAATTTTACCTGATGAATTTGAAAATCAATATTTGTATACATATATTTTAAATTTGTATAAAAAGCTTTATTTGAAAAAACTAGAAAATGATTTTCAGAAAATAAAATATGTAAAAAAAGCAAGAAAGCAATTTATAGATTTTACAAAAGAGCTATGGATACAAGAAGTTACAGATGATCAGATGGGAGCTCGTTTTGATAATCAATTATTTAAAACTTTTAGATTAGATAAATTTTATAAGCAATTAAAAAATCAGTATGATGTAATGTATAAAGAATATAATATTGAGAAAAATCATAAAGTTTTATGCTATATTTTCAGTGCTTTAGTCTTGCTTATAATACTTGCAATATGGAATTCTTTAACTTAATAATAATAAATATAAAAGAAGGTAATAAAGATGAAAATAAATTGTGGAACAGATATAATAGAAATAGATAGAATTAAGGATTCAGTAGAAAATATAGGAGATAGTTTTTTAAGCAGAGTTTATACAAAAAATGAGATACAATATTGTGAAAGTAAAAAAGTCCAAAAATATCAACATTATGCAGCAAGATTTGCAGCTAAAGAAGCGGTTTTTAAAGCAATATCTGTTTTACTTGATGATAAATATTCAATATGTTGGAAGGATATTGAAATAATTAATGATGAGCAGGGAAAACCAAAGGTTAATTTAATAGGAGTAAATTTAAAAAATGTTGAGCAAATAGACTTAAGTATTTCACATTGTAAGCTATATGCAACTGCTAATGTTGTGGTTGTTTTAAAGTAATATTTTTGATAAAAAATGAAAGGAAATAATAATGAAATTTTTTGATAGTCATGCTCATTTGGATGATGACAAGTTTAATCAAGATAGAGAGGAACTTATAGAGCAAATACAAAAATCAGATATTTCTAACTTTGTATCTGTAGGATATAGTTTAGAAGCGTCAGTTAAGGCGTTGGAATTAGCAAATAAATACAATTTTATTTATGCAACAGTAGGTATTTCTCCAAATGATATTCCACAATCAGAGGAGCAATTGTGGAAAGATTTAGATAAATTAGAAGAAATATTGAGAAACGAAACTTCAAAAACAAAGTTACAAGGAAAAGAGACTTCAAAAACAGAGTTACAAAGAAAAGAAATATCAAAACTTGTGGCAATTGGAGAAATTGGTTTAGATTATTATTGGGAAAAAGAAGAAAAGAAGAGAGAATTGCAGAGAAAAGCGTTTATTTACCAGATAAAATTGGCAAATAAATATAATTTTCCAATAGTAATACACACAAGAGATGCTATTATGGACACTTTAGATATTCTTAAAAACAATGAAGTTTTAAAAAAAGGAATTTTTCATTGTTGTCCTCAAAATAGAGAATTGATAAAAGAAGCATTGAAACTTGGTTTTTATATTTCATTTGCTGGTCCAGTTACTTTTAAGAATTCAAAGAATGCAGATGAAATGATTAATTTGGTGCCAAATGATAGAATTTTAATTGAAACAGATAGTCCATATTTAGCACCAGAGCCACTTAGAGGCACTAGAAATGATCCAAGGAATGTTAAATATGTTGCTGAAAAAGTTGCAATGGCAAAAAATTTAGATATAGAAAAAGTTGCAGAAATTACTTCAGAAAATGCAATGAGAATTTTTAATATTAAATTAAATAGAATAAAACAAGAAAAGTGATAAAATTTGTTATAATTCAGTTTAGTATAAAAGAAAGCTATCTGAAAAGTAGTACATAAAATTAATTCTGAATTGTAACTAGAATATTACTAATAGGTTTCCTAGTAATAATCTTAAAAAACTTTTCTTGTTTTTTATTTAATATTGTATATTTCTTAAATTTTCAATTCTTGCTTCTGTACTTGGGTGAGTTGACCAAATGTTAGATTTTTTCCTTTTGCCCTTATCACCATTCTTCTTAAATGGATTTACAATATACATATTTGCAGTTGCAGAATTTGCAGTTTGTAGTTCATTAGGATCATTTTCTAATTTTTGTAAAGCCGAAATTAATCCATCTGGATTTCGAGTTAATTCAACAGCAGTTGAATCTGCTAAAAATTCTCTTTTTCTAGATAATGCAAGTTGCATAAGTGTTCCAAAAATTGGTGATAGGATTAATAAAATAAGACCAATTAACATTAGAATTCCATTTCCCTTACTATCACTATCACGATCTCTAAATCCTCCCCAGAATACTATTCTTGATACAGTATCTGCAAGCATAACTATGAATCCAACAAATATTGATACTACAGCACTTAATCTAATGTCATAATTTTTTATATGACTTACTTCATGTGCTAAAACACCTTCTAGTTCATAGTAATCTAGTTTTTCTAATAATCCAGTTGTAACACAAACTACTGCATGTTCAGGATTTCTTCCAGTTGCAAATGCATTTGGTTGAGCATCTTCTACCACATATAAATCTGGCTTTTTTGGTAAATCTGCTGTGACCATTAGGGAATCTAGTATGTTTACTAATTGTAAGTCTTCTTCTTTAGTTGCAGGTCTTGCTTTACAGCTGGCAAGAACTATTTTGTCACTATAGTAGTATGAACCCCATGCTGTTGCAATAGAAAAAATTAAGGCAATAACTATTGATAGACTACCTAAGCTTAATGCATTGCAAACATAGTAAACAATTAGTGTAATAATTATTATAAAAATTCCGATTATAACTCCAGATTCTAATTTATTTTTTCTTGTATTTTTAAACATTTTAAGATCCTTTCTATGAACATTTCTTAAAGTTCATTAATTTAGAATAAAAACAAGATTAAATGTTCAAAATGTAAATAAGAAATTATGAACATTTAATCTTATATATTGGTTATTAAGCTTTTGTTCCAAAATCGACTTTTACATTTTTTCTAGCTTCTTCACTTTCTGCTTCAAATAAATCACGTTCAGTAAAGTGGAAAATATTGGCTATTATATTTGATGGGAACATTTGTAATTTTTCATTATACATTGTTACTGTATCATTATAAAATTGTCTTGAAAAAGAAATTTTATTTTCTGTATTTCTTAATTCTTCTGATAATTGCATAAAGTTTTGATTTGCTTTTAAATCTGGATAACTTTCTGATACAGCCATGATAGTTTTCAAAGCATTAGATAGTTCACCATCTAAAGAAGCTTTCTCAGATATACTATTTGAATTGGCCCAAGAAGTTCTTAATTGAGCGATTTTTTCAAAAGTTTCAGATTCATGTGACATATATCCTTTTACTGTTTCAACAAAATTAGGGATTAAATCAAATCTTCTTTGTAATTGAACATCAATTTGACTCCATGCATTGTCAACTTTTATTTTTGCTGAAACTAAACTGTTGTACATAACGATGATTGCTATTATAATAATTGCTATGATAGCTACAATAATCCAAACCATATTTAGTCCTCCTTTTAATTATATTATATACAGATATATAATAACATATTAAAAAAATTTATACAATATTTTTGTGATTTTTATGTGATGGAAGTTTGAAAGATTGTTGCTTTTTATTGGTCTTTTCAAAAAACGTGTATGTATTAATATTTCAGAGTATTCTAGATAATTTGGTCTGAATTGTATAATAAATTTTTAAAAATTGAAAAAAAATCAAAATTTTTTCAAATTGGCATAAATCAGTCTTTTTAAGAATATAATATATTAAGAAACGTTTATTTTCAAGGCGTGTCCGAGATTTGACAAATTATTCGATATATGGTAAAATAAGAAAGTGTTACCAAAGGAGGTAAGAAATTTTTATGAAAAGAGAAGAGAAAGCTTCATTTTCGATAATAAAAATTATATGTGTGAGCATAATTTTAGTTTTGATATCAGGAATTGGTGTTATGGCAGTAAGTAACAATTTAAAAGACATTACAATAGTTTTACAAAATGGATATGAGATGACAGCTTTTACATCAAAATCAACTGTATCAGAAATACTAGATGAAAATAATATATTATTAGATGAAAATCAAAAGACAATACCAGATTTAACAGAAGAAGTTAATTCGGGAGATATCATAAAAATTACAGATAAATCATATAATGAGGTGCAAATAGCAAAAGTATCAGAAAAGGGAATAGAAACATCTTTAGAACAGTTATTACAAAATTATGCACCGATTACAGAAAAGATAGTTACAGAACAAGTTTCAATTCCATTTGAAACGATAACAAAAAATACAGCAGGAACATCAACTGATACTACAAATAAAGTGTTACAAGAAGGAAAAGAAGGTATTAAAGAGGTAACATATAAAATAAAATACCAAAACAATGTAGAGATAGAGAAAATAACATTATCAGAAACTGTTATTCAAGAACCAGTTAATAAAATAGTTCAAGTAAATAAGAAGGTAACATCAAGAGGTTCAACAACATCAAGAACTTCATTACCAAGTACAAAAACAAGTTCATCAGCTAGTGCAGGATCACAGATATATAAAATTACAGCTTATTGTTCTTGTAGTAAATGTTGTGGAAAATCAAATGGAATTACAGCATCAGGTAAAAAAGCAACAGCTGGAAGAACTGTAGCTGCATCAAGTAAATTTGCATTAGGAACAAAATTAAATATAAATGGTCACATATATACAGTAGAAGATAGAGGCGGAGCAATTAATGGTAATAAAATCGACATCTTTGTAAATTCACATTCAGAAGCTTTGGCATGGGGTGTTAGATATTTACCAGTTAGTGTAGCTAATTAAAAAGAAAATTATAATTGAATATTAAATATTGACTAAGAGTCAAAAGTTGGGGGTGGAAAATATTGAAAATTTTCATCCCCTAAATTATTGATATTTGAGAGGTTTTATAGTAGAATGCAAGAGTATTGAATATAATTTTAGGTGCATACTCAAAAATGCTAGTTAAAGGATAAATGCTAAGAAGAAATTTTTAAAGATAAAGTGCTAATTTGAAACTGAATATTAAGGTGAATATGGTATTTTAAATAGTAATAAAAAAGCAAATGTTGAGAGAGACCTAAAAAATTTAAATAGTAGTAAAAAGTAAATGTTGAGAGAAAACTAAAAAATTTAAATAGTAGTAAAAAGTAAATGTTGAGAGAGACCTAAAAAATTTAAATAGTAGTAAAAAGTAAATGTTGAGAAGAAACTAAAAATTTAATCTATAATAAAAAGAATATTTAGAAATAAACTAAAGTTTAAAAATAAATAAATAATAAAAGTAATGATTAAGAAAAATTATTAAAGTTTAGGAAAAGGAGAAGAATTATGAAGTTAATTTCATGGAATGTAAATGGTATAAGAGCATGTATAACAAAAGGATTTGAAGAATTTTTTAAAGCAGTGAATGCAGATGTTTTTTGTATTCAAGAGACAAAATGTCAAGAAGATCAAGTTGATTTAAAATTTGACGGATATTATAGTTATTGGAATAGTGCAGAAAGAAAAGGATATTCAGGTACAGCTATTTTTTGTAAAAATAAACCTATAAGTGTAACTTATGGCATTGGAATTGAAGAACATGATAAAGAAGGTCGTGTTATTACTGCAGAGTTTGAAAAAAATTATGTTGTTACAATATATACTCCTAATTCTAAGAGAGGATTAGAGAGATTAGAATATAGACAAGTTTGGGAAGATGAAGTCAGAAAATATTTGTTAAGTTTAAAGAAAAATAAACCAGTTATTATGTGTGGAGATTTGAATGTAGCACATAAAGAAATAGATTTAAAAAATCCAAAAAGTAATAGGGGAAATGCAGGGTTTACTGATGAAGAAAGGGACAAGTTTACTGAATTGTTAAATGTGGGTTTTGTTGATACATATCGTTTTTTATATCCTGATAAAGAAGAAGCATATAGCTGGTGGTCATATATGGGAAGAGCAAGAGAAAAAAATATTGGCTGGAGAATAGATTATTTTGTTGTTTCAGATGATATAAAAGACAAAATAAATGATGCAATGATATATCCAGAAATAATGGGAAGTGATCATTGTCCGGTTGGTTTAGAAATAGATTTATGATGCTAGATAGATTTTGTTTTTGTTTTGATGTGTTTATAT
>CALXSO010000019.1 GCA_944391155.1 uncultured Clostridia bacterium | reverse complement strand
ATATTGCTTTCTTATTCTAAGAAGTTGCTAAAATAGAAAAAGAGCATGAAGCTAGATATAAAAAATTAATTGAAAATATGGAAAATGGATTAGTATTTAGCCGTGATGGAGATAGAATTTGGAAATGTAGAAATTGTGGACATATTGTTATTGGAAAATCAGCACCTGAAATTTGTCCAGTATGTAGCCATCCAAAAGCATATTTTGAAATCAAAGCAGAAAATTATTAATATATGATTATAAACATAAGAGGGGTTCCTATTTCAGGAAATCCTCTTCATTATTCAAAAATTAGGATTAAAACCTTTTAGTTTTAATCCTAATTTTTGGTTCAATAACTATCTATAAAATTAAGGACAAATTGTAACTAAAGTCTTACTAATTAGCCTTAATCAAGTTTTTATTTTCAAAATCAATTTTAAGACCTTTTTTTTAGATAAGTGTTGTATTGAAAACAATGTTACATTGAAATAAGGCTGACTAGTAACACTATAGTTGTTACTACTCAAGCCCTATGACTTTTTGTTAAATTTATAAAATAATGAATGATTAAAAATTCTTTAAAACTTTTTATGTTCGATTTTCATTAATATAATTTTTAAAATGTGTTTAGGGCTGGATAGTAACACTACAGTTATTAGTTAGTTAAAGATTTTATTATTAGTGTATAGTAATTTGATTATTTTTATGTTATAATACCAATGTGTTAATTACAGGTAGTTAAGTAATTAATACGAAAAGTGAAAACAGTATAATTAATTATGAATTAAATAGAGAAATATATTTTAAGAAAAATTAAAGAGTAAAAATTTTTAGGAAGGAAGACTATGTCTAAATTTTTTGTTAAGAGAAATCAAATAGTAGATGGACAAATAAATATAATAGGAGATGATGTAAATCATATAAAGAATGTATTAAGAGCAAAAATTGGTGATGAAATTGAAATATGTAATTCTGATTCACAAGAGAATTATTTGTGTAAAATAAAAAGTATGGAAAAAGAAAAAATAAACTTAGAAATTGTGGAAAAATTGTTAGGCATTGCAGAATCAAATATAAAAATTACAATTTTTCAAGGGCTTCCTAAAGCAGATAAAATGGAATTAATTATTCAAAAATCAGTGGAGTTAGGAGCATATGAAATTACACCTGTTGAAATGAAAAGATGTATTGTTAAATTACAAGAAAAAGATAAAATAAAAAAGATAGACAGATGGCAAAAAATATCAGAAGTAGCGGCTAAACAATGTGGAAGAGATTATATTCCAAAGATAAATATGTTTATGAGAATAAAGAATATTATAGAGAACATAAAAGAGTATGATGAGATTATATTAGCATATGAAAATGAAAAAGAATTTACTTTAAAACAAGAAATATCTCAAATAAAGAAAAATTATAAAAAGGAAATTAATACTAAAGAATTAAAAATAGGAATTATTATAGGACCAGAAGGTGGAATTGACCCTGAAGAAGAAAATTTGTTAAGAGAAAATGGAGTAAAAGTAGTAACTTTAGGAAACAGAATATTAAGAACAGAAACAGTTGCATTAAATATGCTAAGTATAATAATGTATGAACTAGAAGAGAGGAGCTAATATTAAATGGTAAAGGCAAATTCAAAAAAGAGTTTATCACAAGAAAAGCAAGCAAAAAAAGAAAAAGAAATTAAAGGAAATATGAATAAGAAAATTCAAGTAAATATATTAATTGCAATAGGATTAATGTTATATTTTTTATTACTTAGTACATTATATCAAACTATAGGTCAAATTAAAGTATTAGAAATAATAGAAATATTATCAATTGTATTTTTATTCATAGCAATATTTATTATGGAGAGGGCATACAAAAAAGATGATGGAAGATTAGCAATATTTAGTATAGAAGCGATTATTATTGCTGCCCATACATTATCAATCGGATATGTAGTTACAAAGTATGATTTTTCATTTTCACTGTATATAACTGTTTCTTCATATTTGTTTGCAATATATTACGTATTTAAATCAATAATAATATATACAAAGGAAAGGAGAAAAATATTAGAAACTTTTAGTGATATTCCAGAAATAACAAAAAAAGAAAAACCAAAAATTAAAGAAGCAAAAAAAAGAAGTGATAGAATAAAAGAAGCAAGTAATAAAAGTGAAAATAGTAGTTCAAAAAGTGAAAGAGATTATGATAAAAAAGCCAAATCAACTAAAAAGATACAAAATGTAAGTAAAGTAAAAGATAATGAGATAATGGAAGAAACTAATAATCAAGTTAGAAAAAGAAAAAAGAGTAATAAAACAAAAATAAAAATGGAAAAAGAATTAGGAAAAACAAGTCAAATCGATGAAAAAGTTAAAATTGAAGAAAAAGATAAAATAGATAAAACCAAACCTGTAAAGAGGGCTAGGAAATCAACGCTTGAAAAAAATATTGAAAACATACCTGTAAGAAGAAAGAGAAGTACTGTAGCAGAGGATGAAAATTTAAAACAGGAAGAACCAAAAGTAAAATCAATTACGAATGCAAAGAGAGCTAGTAGGATAAATAAATCAGCAGAGCAACTAAAAAATGTTGACGAAGTAAATCTTGAAGTAAAGAGTACAGAGGTAAATTCTAAATTAAAGAAAACTCCAAAACAGAAAGTAGTAAAAAAGAATACTAAAGTAGTTAATGCAAGTACAATAGACGCTGAAGATAATGAGGAAAAACCAGAGCCTAAGAAAAAAGCAAACTCAAAAACGTCATCAAATTTAAAAAGTAAAAAACAGACAACTTCTGCAAGAAATAAGAAAAAAGAAGAAATAGATAAATTAGAAGAAAATATAGAAAAACCAAAAAGAAATTTAAATAATGAGGATAAAAAAGAGGTAAAAACAAAAACAGTTACGACAAAAAGAAAAAGAGCTGTAAAAAAAGATGAATAATTTATAATAAATTTTTATAAATAAAACATCTAAAAAAAATCTAAAAAATCGTAAAAAATAGTAAATAGTAAAAAATAGTAAATAGTAAAAAATATAAAAGAAAATAGAAAATATATTTGAAAAAAGGTGAATAGAATGATAAAAAGTATGACTGGTTTTGGAAAATACAATGAAATAAGAAACGAAAGAGAATATCAAATAGAAGTAAAAAGTGTTAATCATAGATATTTAGATATATCTGTAAAATTACCAAGACAATTAAGCTATTTAGAAGAAATTATAAAAAAAGAAGTAAGTAAAAAGATAAAAAGAGGAAAAATAGATATATTTGTTACATTTAACAACAATAGCCAAGAAGGAAGAGAATTAAGAATTGATAAAGAATTAGCAAAAACATATATAGAAAAGGTAAAAGAAATTTCAGAAGAAGAAAGTATATTATCTAATATAAATGTTGTTGAAATATTAAAATTGCCAGATGTTTTAAATATGAAATACAACCAAGAAGATGAGCAGATAAAGCAGGAGGCTATTAGTGTTTTACAAGTAGCAATTGAACAATTATTAAATATGAGAAAAGAAGAAGGAAAGAAAATATATGATGATTTAATGAGGCGAATAGAGGCTATAGAAAGCAAAATAATAAAAATATCTGAAAAATCTACTGGACTTATTCAAGAATATGTAGTAAAATTAGAAGGAAGAGTGAAAGAAATATTACAAACAGAAGAAATTGACAAGTCTAGAATAGCACAAGAAGTTGTTATTTATGCTGACAAAAGTTCTATAGAAGAGGAAATTACAAGATTAAGAAGTCATATTTCACAATTTAGAAATTTATTGCAATCTGATGAAGCTGTAGGTAAAAAATTAGACTTTATTATTCAAGAAATGAATAGAGAAACAAATACAATTGGATCAAAAGCAAATTGTTTAGATATAACAAACAATGTAATAGATATAAAAACAGAACTAGAAGATATACGAGAGCAAATTCAAAACATAGAGTAAAGAAAGGATTTGATTTAAATGCAATTAGTTAATATAGGTTTTGGAAATATAGTATCAGCATCCAGAATTGTAGCAATAATAAGCCCAGAATCGGCACCAGTTAAAAGAATAGTACAAGAAGCAAAAGATAACAAAACAGCAGTAGATGCAACTTGTGGAAGAAGAACAAGAGCGGTATTGATTATGGATTCAGGACATATTATTTTGTCAGCAGTTCAACCTGAAACAGTAGCAGGAAGATTGGATAAAGAAATAGGGACAGCTGCGTTAGTGCAAGAAGATGAAAAATAATTATAAAAATCAAATTAAATGGAGGTAATGTTAAAATGATGGTAAAACCAACAGTAGGAGAATTATTAAGAAGGGCTGAAAATAGATATGCATTAGTAATAGCAACAGCAAAAAGAGCAAGACAATTAGCTTTAGGAGCACAACCATTAATAGATAAAAAGGAAGCTTCAATGGTAACATTAGCAGCAGATGAAATAGCTGAAGGAGTTATAGAAGTTGTAGAGCCTGAAGATCAAGATAAAGGAAGATATAGATACGACTTAGTATAATTTATAATTGTGTAAAAATATCAATTGATAAAAATTAAATTTAGTAAAAATTTAAAGATTAATATATTAAGAGGAGTAAAAATGTTAGTTATATTATCAGGAGTATCAGGAGCAGGAAAAGATACAATAAAAAAAGAACTTATTAAAAGAATGGATAATGTTATATCATTGCCATCTTTTACATCTAGAGAACCAAGAGAGGGAGAAGAAGAGGGAGTACAATATCATTTTATAACTCGAGATGAATTTATGAAAAAAATAGCCCAAGATGAATTTTATGAATATGACATACATCATAACAATTATTATGGAACATCTAAAAAATTAATGAATGAAAAAATACAAAGTGGAAAAATAATTGTAAAAGACATAGAAGTAAATGGTACAGAAAATTTAATTAAGTTATTAGCAAATGAAACTAAATTGGTACCAATATTCTTAAAAGTAGATAGAGAAGAATTAAAAAGAAGATTAATAAATAGAGGAGATAATCTATCACCAGAGGAAATGGAATTAAGATTAGGTAGATTAGATTATGAAGAATCAAAAATAGGCTTATATGATTATGTAATAAAAAATGATGATTTAGAAAAGACAGTACAAATAATAATGACAATAATAAAAAATGAATTAAGAATAGAAGAAATGCAAAATAAAAAATAAATTCAGAAGAAGAGCTAAGAGGTGTAATAGATGACAGGATTTTTAATAATTATATACATATTAGCATTCATTATATTTATGTTGATATCATTTGCAATAATGCAAATTAAACTGGCAGGAAGGAAAGTAAAAGATTTTTGGAGTTTTATAGAGGCAAACCAAATGTTAGATAAATTATATAAGTTTGCAATTCAATATAGAAAAATGTCACCACAAGAACAAGTTATATATTTAGAAGAAGCAGAAAAAATATTTACTGCTTTTGATAAAGTTCCACCCGAATTGTGGGATGAAGAATATGAAAAATATAAAGAAGTATTGAAAAAATATAATGATATAAAAATGATTAGATGGGTATCA
Source organism: uncultured Clostridia bacterium (assembly GCA_944391155.1). Classification (GTDB taxonomy): domain Bacteria; phylum Bacillota; class Clostridia; order TANB77; family CAG-508; genus CAG-269. Next base: position 22,394 of record CALXSO010000019.1, on the reverse strand, counting down.
AATTAAAAGCTTAAACATTAGATAAAATTTAGTGTTTAAGCTTTTGAGCAGTAAAAGGAGGAAAGTGTTGGAAAACAATATTTCAAATAAACAGAAGTTAAAAATAATTAGGATAATATTTTTTGTTTTAATGATAGCAAGTTGTGTTGCTATATTTTATTTTTCAAGCCAAAATGGAGAAAAATCTCAAGCTGTTAGTGCTGAGGTAATAAGAGATATTATAGATGTTTATCCGGAAACAAAAGATGAAAGTGAGAGGGTAAAAAGACAGCTTACAGAAGAATTACAGTTTACAGTGAGAAAATTTGCACATTTTTGCATATATATGGTATTAGGATTTACTTTAATGACAGTATTAAGTACATTTTCTTTTTCAAATAAGAAAAAAATTTTTATTGTTATTTTTTTGGGAATGGTCTATGCCGTTTCTGATGAAATTCATCAAATTTTTTCTGTGCGGAAGGACCCCTAGACTGTTAGATGTCTGTATTGATATGTGTGGAGTTCTAATAGGAATGATTTTAGCATATTTAATTTTTAATAGAAAAAAATTAAAAAAACATAAAGATAAGGATCTTTATAATATGGAGTAGAAGAGATTTTATTATATAGGTTTATAGGGACCTTTTAAAAACCTAAATATATTATGCAAGGAGAACTATTCATAGTTTAGAGTGATTTTTATGGATAAATTAAAAGTGTTAAGAGTAATATTTTTTATTTTAATGATATTAACATGTATTGTAATATTTTGTTTTTCAAATCAGGATGGAGAAGAATCTAAGGGAGTTAGTGGAAGAGTTATAAGAAAGGTTATTGATATTTTTCCTGGAACAAAAAATAAAACTGAGGAAGAAAAAATACAAATTACAGAAAAGTTGCAATTATTAGTAAGAAAATTGGCACATTTTACTATTTATACAATTTTAGGAATAACATCTAGTGGATTTATTAATACTTTTTCTTTAAAAATTAATCGTAAAATAGGATTTGCATTTTTGATTGGATTTTTTTATGCTATTTCTGATGAGATTCATCAATTGTTTTCATCTGGAAGAAGTGCAAGGGTTTTAGATGTATGTATAGATTCTTTGGGAGTAATGTTTGGAATTCTTTTGACATTTTTGGTGATAAGTCTTTGTAGAAAAATTAGAAAAAAGAGTTTAGAAAAAGTGAATGTATGAAGTATGTGATATGATTAAAAAGAATGATAAAAGTGAAAATAGGTGTGAATTAATGGAAAAATTTGATGGGGTAAGTAAAAATGAATAATATCAAAAGTATATTATATAATTTTAATATTCAATAATAATGCTATATAAAGCAAGAATAGATGTATTTTTGAAAATCAGAAATAGAAAAATTATTTAAAAAAACTCTAAATAAATAGAAAGATAATTAAAATAGACAGAAATATCAACATAAATTTTATAAATGTGAATATTTTCTATAAAATAAAACGAAAAAAGCTTAATAATGTTGATATTTAGGACTATTTTTTTATTTTAAATAAAAAAATATAACAATTTATGAAAAGTATAGACAAAAAAAGTTTTAATATGATATAATGTGCTGAGAATTTAAAGTCAGATTCAACATTAATATTTTCTAAAAAAATTAAAGAAAGGTCGAAAATGTTATGAGAAATAGAGAAAAGAAAAAAAATAGAGGTTTAAAAATCTTTGGGATAATTGTTTTAGTTTTAATAATTATTTTAGTTGCAATTATAGGGTTTACATACTTTTTTGTCACATCTAAATTGAATAAAATACAAAAAGTTGATATAGATATTAGTCAGTTAGATATATCAGAAGAAGCAGAGCAAAATTTATCAGGATATAGAAATATAGCTTTGTTTGCAATTGATAGTAGGTCAAATGAAGATTATGGAAGAGGAAATAGAAGTGATGGTATTATTATTGCAAGTATTAATAATGATACAAAAGAAGTAAGACTAGCTTCTGTGTATAGAGATACATATGTACAAATAGAAGGTCATGGACTAGATAAAATAACACATGCATATTCTTATGGAGAGGCACCACTTGCAATTAGTACTTTAAATACAAATTTAGATTTAAATATAAAAGAATTTGTAACCGTTAATTTTGATGCAGTTGCTGAGGCTATAAATGAATTAGGTGGAGTAACAATAACAGTAGATTCACAAGAAGTTAATTATATAAATCAATATATTAAAGAGACGTCAAGTGTAACAGGAATTACTACGAATCAATTATCAGCACCTGGTACTTTAACATTAGATGGTGTGCAGGCTGTGGCATATGCTAGGATTCGTTATACTGAAGGTGGAGATTATAAAAGAGCAGAGAGAATGAGAACAGTTGTAGAAGCAACATTTAATAAATTAAAGACAAAAAGTTTGACAGAAATAAATTCATTCGTTGATAATATATTGCCAAAAATATATACAAATATTTCTACAAATGATATGATAGCGATGATACCTGATTTAACAAAATATAAAGTTTCAGATAGTATAGGTTGGCCTTATGAGATTAGAGGAATAACTATGAGTGCTTGGTATGGAATACCTGTTACACTGGAAAGTAATGTTACTAGATTACATCAAGAATTATTCGGGGAACAAAATTATATTCCTTCTGAAACAGCGAAAAATATTAGTAATCAGATAGTTACAAAAACTGGTTATAGTAATTAGAAAATAAAACCTAAGCATGACTTTAAAAGTCGTGTTTAGGTACTTGTAAAAAAAGTCGAAATATGGTATAATATGGATGATTGTGACGAGAGATAATAACTGGATGTTTAATTTTATATTTGGGGGAGATATAAAGTGGAAGTAAAAGATGAAATAGTTAATTATTCATCAGGAAGTGTTATTGAAACAACTAATTTAATACCACTAGAAAGAAACTTAGAAAGAAATAGGATTATTTTAAAATTAGAAAAAATCATAAAAAGAGCTATTGATATTGTAGGCGGTGTATTTGGAATAATTTTTCTAATACCTTTAACTATTGTTATAGGAATTGCTAATATAATATTAAAGGATAAAGGTCCTATTTTTTTTTTTTTTTAAAGAATTGGAAAGAATGGAAAACATTTTAAAATGTACAAATATCGTTCAATGGTAGTTGGTGCAGACGAAAAGTTGAAAGAATATTTAGCGAAAAATGAAGAAGCAAGAGAGGAATATGCTAAATATAAAAAATTAAAACATGATCCAAGAATTACAAAGGTGGGAAAATTTATTAGAAAAACAAGTTTAGATGAATTTCCTCAATTTATTAATGTTTTAAAAGGAGATATGAGTTTAGTTGGACCAAGACCATATTTGCCAAGGGAAAAAGAAGAAATAAACGGATTTTTTAATTACATAATGTCTTGTAAGCCGGGAATTACTGGATTTTGGCAAGTTAATGGTAGAAGTGAGACAACTTTCACAGAAAGATTGGAATTTGATATGCAATATTATTATAAACATAATTTGAAAATGGATTTAAGAATATTAAAAGACACTGTAGTGAATGTTATAAAAAAAGAAGGAGCTATATAGAAATGACTATAGATATCATTTGCCCTTTATACAAGGCAGAAAAATATATAGAAAATTTACACAAAAGCCTATTGATGCAAGAAAATGTTGAAATTAATAATATAAAATATATTTTAACAGCTAGTACAGATAATACAGAAAATATTTTAAAAGAATTAAATATAAACTATGAGAAAATTCAACCAACCGAGTTTTCTCATAGTTTAACGAGGGAAAAAGCAGCTAAGGAAAGTTCTGCTGATATAATAGTTTTTATAACACAAGATATTATTATTAAAGACAAGCTATGGTTATATTATTTAACAAAAGATATTGAAGAAGGAGTCTGTGATGAAACATATAGTAGGCAAATTGCAAAGGATAATGGTATTGAAAAATATACTAGAGAAATTAATTATCCAGAACAATCTAAGATTGTTACTAAAAATGATGTAGAAAAATTAGGAATAAAGGCTTTTTTTTCATCAGATGCTTCATCAGCAATTAAAAGAGAAATTTTTGAAAAAATCAATTATTATGATGGTAAAGATTTACCTACTAGTGAAGATATGTATATTACATACAAGTTGATAATGAATGGATATAAAGTTAAATATTGTGCTGATTCAGTAATATATCATTCGCATGATTATGGGGTAAAAGAAAACTATAAAAAATATTATGATATAGGGAAGTTTTTTAAGCAGAATAGTTTCTTGGATGAATACAATGTAAATAAAGCTGGTGGTGGAATGGCAAAATATGTTTTAAAACGTGCTATGCAGGATAGAAATTGGAAAGTTTTATTTAATTTTATTCCTAATATGGCTTCGAGATTTATTGGGATGAAAGTGGGGAAAAATGAAAAGAAATAGGTATGTAGATATAGTAAAGGGAATCTGTATATTATGTGTATTATACGCTCATATTAACATAGTTACACAAATGGAAGAAATAAAAAGTTATTTTAATATTTTTATATATCAATTTTTTTTAACGGCTTTTTATATAATAAGTGGTTTTTATTTAAAAAATTTAGAAGATCCAAAAAAGTTTTTTAGTACAAAAATAAAAAAATGGTATGTGAAATTAATAATCTATTATTTACCATTTGTATTATTGCATAATATTTTTATATATTTAGGTTTATATGATGTTGGAAAAGTATATGGAGATAAAATCACAATATTATATGGATTAAAAGACATAATCATTAAATGTATTGAGACGTGTCTATTAATGGGAAGAGAGCCTTTGTTGGGTGCAATGTGGTTTTTTATATCTCAGATTATTGCACTAATGGGATTGTCAATTATTGTTTATGTTTTAAAAAAAGTATCATCAAAGTATGCTATTGATCAAAAGAAATTGATATTGATTGTGCTTATGGTGTTTTTGATTCTTTCAGCCTTTTGTACGGAAGTCTTATCAATTACAATACCTAGAATAAGCATAGCGGTATCTATAATGATACTTATTTATTTAGGATACTGTTTTAATAATTATTATAAGATAACGTGGGATAATAAGTTTTACTTTATTATAAGTGTACTAGTTATTATATGTAATACTTTTTTTGGGGAGAAGATAAAATTAAATGTAAATAAGATTGTTAATCCAGTCACTTTTATAGCAAGTGCAGTTGCAGGAATTTATATGCTTTGTTTTATAGGAAAAAAAATACAAGATAATATATTAGGAAAAATATTAAGTGTTTGCGGAAAGTATTCTTTTTATTTTATTGTTTTTAATTTATTAAGTTTTAAATTGGCAATAATTTTGATACAAAGTTTAGGAATAGAAAAAGTTACAATATTATCGGATTTGGAACCATATACTTCTAATTTTCTGGGATTTATTATATATATAATTATAGGTGCAGGAATTCCTATAATAATAGGAAAATTAATAGAATATGGAAAATTTAAAATTCAAAAATTAAAAGAAAAAGTTGGTGAAAAAAATGGAGAATAGTAAATTAAGAGAATTACAATTATGCGAATTAGAAATTTTAAAATATTTTATTAAAATATGTGATGAAAATAATATAACTTATTATATAAGTGGAGGAACTTATTTAGGAGCAGTGAGACATAAGGGCTTTATACCTTGGGATGATGATGTAGATATAGCACTACCTAGAACGGACTATGAAAAGGTTATAGAAATATTGAAGAAAAATAAAAATGATAAATATAAGTTATCTACTTATACAGATACTAAAGAAACAGTTCATTATCAAGCTAAACTAATTGATACATCCATAAAAGTGATAAATACTTCAGGAAAAAATAATCAAGTGTGGTCAGCATGGATAGATATTTTTCCATTAGATGGTATGCCAAATAATTTTTTTATAAAATTTATACATGAATTTCATCTATTATATTTGAGAGCCATGCTAAAATTCACCTGTTTTGATGACCAAGTAAATTTAAAAGAAAAAAATAGACCATTAATAGAAAAAATCTTGATATGGGTAGGATTACACACTAAATTTGGTAGAAAGAAAGAAAGTGTATATTATTTGGAGAAAATCGACAAAACACTCAAGAAGTATTCAGAAAAAACATCAAAAGTTTATGTTAATTTTATGGGAGCATATAAGTTTAAAAGTATATTAAATAAAAAAGAAATATATGGTGAAGGAGCATTATATCAATTTGAAGGATTAAATCTTAATGGACCAAAAGAATATGATAAATATTTAACACATATATATGGAGATTATATGACAATTCCTAAAGAAGAAGATAAAAACAAACATAATACGGAGGTCATTGAAAATGAATAATGAAAACAAACAGTATGAAATAGGATATACACAAGGGACTTATGATTTATTTCATATAGGACATTTGAACTTATTAGAAAATGCAAAGAAAAAGTGTAAATATTTAATTGTAGGAGTTAATTCTGATGAACTTGTGCTTATGTATAAAAATAAAAAAGTAAATATAACAGATGTAGATAGAGCTAGAATAGTAGGAGCTTTAAAAGTGGTAGATGAAGTACATATAGTTAATACATTAGATAAAAATTTAATGTATTCTAAATTTAAGTTTGATGCTATTTTTATTGGAGATGATTGGAAAGGAAATGAAAGATGGAAAAATACAGAAAAACAATTAGGTAAATATGGTGTCAAGGTAGAATATTTGCCACATACAGATGGGATTTCTACAACAATACTATCAAAAAAAATTTCAAAAAATAAGAGAGAAGATGAGCGATGAAAAAAAATTATATATTGATGTATGGGGATTGCACAAAAAATATTAATTGGTTTTCTGACATGAAATATATAGATAACTTTAAATTTCATTATGCTAAAATGAAAAATTATAAACCAAATTTAATATGGAAAATTATAAGAAAAATTTTTTCATTTATAAAATTAAAAAACAAGGAAAGATTTTATGAAATTAGTAATGTTGAAATCAATCCAGAAGAAGATTATTACATATTGATGGTGTCTGATACATTAATGATATATGATGTAGATATGATTAATAAAATAAATAAATATAAAAATGTCCACATAAGTTTGTTATTATTAAATTCAATAGATGCAAGCAGCATATCAATATTAAAAACAAAGGATAAATTTAAATTAATTGATTTTGATTTTATTTTAACATTTGATTATGAGGATGCTAAAAAATATAGTTTTGAATATTTAGGGTTAACATATTATTCTAAGCCGAAGGAAATATTACCAAGCGATAAAAAAAGTGATATATTTTTTGTAGGAGCGTTTAAGGGAAATCGAAAAAGAAAAATATTGGATATATATGGTGAACTTGAAAAACATGGTGTTAATGCAAATTTTAATATTATGTTAAAAAGGTTAGAAATAAGAAAAAAACAAGAATATTTTAAAAAAATAAATTATTATAAAAAATGGATGCCATATAAAGAAGTAATAGCACAAACACTTTCTACAAATTGTATTTTGGAAATTTTACAAGAAAATCAAAGTGGACAATCTTTAAGATATTTTGAAGCAATTTGCTATAATAAAAAATTATTAACTAATAATGAGAATGTAAAAAATTTACCATTTTATAACGAAAAATATATAAAAATATTTAAGAAGATAGAAGATATTGATTTTGAATGGATAAAATCAAAAGAGAAAATTGATTATGGATACAAAAATGAATTTTCTCCTATTTATTTAATAAATAAAATAAATGATTTATATGATAAAAAGGAAAGATAATATAATGAATGAAAATGAAAAAAATTTGTTAATGGCAATAGAAAAATTAAATACAGAATATATGAATTTGAAAAAATCTAAAGAATATTCTCTAGGAAATAATATTATTGAAATATTTAGTAAAATAAAAAAATTTCAGTTTATACAATTATATAGATTATTGAAAAATAAAATTATCAATAAAAGAGAAAAGAAAAGATATGTACAGAAGAAATATGAAGTAAAAGGTACAGAGGATTATTCAAATATAGATAAAAAGAAGATAGTAATATATACATGTATAACAGGTGATTATGATTATGTGATGGAACCTTTATATAAGAATAAAAATATAGATTACATTTTATTAACAAATAACAATCAATTAAAATCTGTAAATTGGAAAATACAAATAATTTCAGATGAACTTCAGCAATTATATACAAGCAATGTCTTATTAAATAGATATGTAAAAATGAATCCTCATAAAATTTTTAAAGGTTACGATTATTCAATATATATTGATGGAAATATTAGGTTAGTTTCAGATTTATCAAGTTATATAAATCGATTAAATAAAGAAGTAGGATTAGCTTTACATATGCATGCAAAAAGAAATTCTATTTATGAAGAAGAAAAGGCATGTGAAAGACTAAGAAAAGGAAATATACAGAAGATGAGAGAACAACTTTGCAAATATAAAAATGAAGGGTTTCCTTGTAATTATGGCTTACTAGAAGCAAACTTGATTGTTACAGATTTAAAAAATGAAAATGCAAAAAAGATATTAAACTTATGGTGGGATGATTTTATTACTGAAGAAAGTTATAGAGATCAATTATCTTTACCATATATATTATGGAAAAATAATATCAAAATAGATGATGTAGGTGTACTTGGAAATAATGTTAGAAATAATCCTAAAATTCAAGTAATTTCACATAAATGAGGAAAGAAAAGATGGAAAATGTAAAGAAATTAGATAATATTAATTTAGTATTAATATTTTTATTGTTTATATCATGTATATCATTTGATAAAAATATTACTGGAATAAAACCATTATACGAGGGTATAACGATTATATTATTTGGATATTCAATTTTAAGAATGTCTTTGGTCAAGAATTTTAAGATTAAAAATTACAAATTTTTATTAATTTATGGGTTACTTATAATCTGGGCTTGTTTGTCTATGTTATGGTCGATTGATCAAGGGTATACAAAAGGAACTATAATAAATTTAGTTATTGCTTTTTTAAATGCAATATCTTTAATTTGTTTTATTGATAGTAAAATAAAATTGAAAAAGGTTTTTAAATTATATATTGCTTTTTTAATGTATATGAGCATAATTTTGTTATTTTTCGAAACAAATGCACCAGGTACATCAGGTTATGGGGAAGTGGTAAGTTTATACTTTAATTCAATTGCTCATATGTTAGCAATTGGGATTTTTATGACTTATTATCTATTTAAAAGTGAAAAGAAAAAGAGATATTTATTATTTATAGCAGTATTTTATTATATTATTTTTTTAACAGGATCAAGAAAAGGATTGCTTTTTCCAATAGTGTCCATTATTGGAATAGAAATATTAGATAAACGTATTAGTATTAATAAAATTTTAAAATTTTTAATTTTTTTGGGAATAATATGCTCTATTGTACTTATTGTTTTAAACTCTAATGAGAGAATGAAAGAAAGATTTTCGGATATGTTTTTATCATTAATAGGAGAAAATGTAGGAGATAAAAGTGTCGAAGAAAGAGAGTTTTTTAGAGAAACTGCAAAGGAATTATTTATTCACAATCCATTAACAGGCATTGGAGCTGGATGTTTTGCAGCGTATATGGAACAAATAAATTATTCACATGTTGCATATTGTCATAATAATTTTTTAGAGCTATTATCGACATTAGGAATAGTTGGATTTATAATATATTATATGATTTATTATTTAATCATTAAGACATCAATATATAATATTCGACAAAAAAGAATTTTAGATATGATAATTCCATTTGTTTTCATTATAGTTTTTGCTATATTTGAATATGGAATAGTTTCATATTATAGATTTGAATATCAACCTATAATTTGTTTGTTTTTTATAATGTCACAGTTAAATAGAAGTGAAATAGAGAGGAGAACAGAAAGTTGAGAAATAGTAATACTATAAAAAATGTTATGTCGACATTATTATTACAATTTGTAACGATTGTCTGTGGTTTTATAGTTCCTAAAATGATAATACAGACTTTTGGATCAAATGTTAATGGATTAGTTTCATCTATAACTCAGTTTCTATCTTATATAACATTTCTAGAGGCTGGAATTGGTCCAGTTATTAAGTCTTTGTTATATAAGCCGATTGTAGATAAAGATGAAAAAAAGATAGAGGCAATTTTAAAAGCGGCAGAAAATTTTTTTAGAACTATTGCAAAGATATTTGTCATATATATAATTGGTTTATTAATCATTTATCCAATAATTGTAAAAGATCAATTTGATGTTTTGTATACAACATCGCTTATATTAATTATTTCTATTAGTACTTTCATGGAATATTATATAGGTATGGTATACAAATTGTATTTACAGGCAGAGCAAAAGAAATATATAATATCAAGAACTCAAATAATTACAACTTTATTAAATACACTAGTAGTAATTGTATTGATAAAAATAGGTACTAATATACAATTAGTAAAGTTAATTAGTACATTTATTTTTATAATAAGACCAATAGTTTTATCTTTATATGTAAAGAAAAATTATAATATTAATTTAAAGGATGTCAAACGACCTGAGAAAATCGAACAAAAATGGGATGGACTCGCACAACATATAGCATCAATAATACATACAAATACAGATATAACTGTTTTGACTATATTCTCAAAAAATATTTCAGAAGTTTCTGTATATTCAGTATATTATATGGTAGTAAAAGGAATACGACAAGTTGTGGATGCATTTAGTACAGGTGTTGAAGATTTGTTTGGCAGTATAATAGCTAAAAAAGAACAAAAATCATTGAATGAAAAATTTAATTTGTATGAGTTATGCTATTATTCGGTATCTACGATATTATACATGAGTACAGCAGTATTGATCGTTCCTTTTGTACAAGTATATACAATGGGAATAAATGATGCTGATTATATAAGATATGTTTTTGCATATTTATTAGTACTTGGGGAATTTATATGGACAATAAGACAACCATATAATAATTTAGTGAAAGTAGCAGGTCACTTTAAGCAAACAAAAAAAGGTGCATGGTTAGAGGCAATAATTAATATGATATTATCAATATTATTGGTAGTTAAGTTAGGAATTGTAGGTGTAGCAATAGGTACGTTAGTGGCTATGAGTATTAGGACCATTGAACTTGTTATATATACTTCAAAAAATATTTTGAATAGAAATTTAACTAATGTAATAAAAAGGATATTAGTTACTATAATGCAGTTTGTATTGTTTTTTATAATATTAAATTTAACAGATTTATTTAGTGTTGTAGATATTAATTCTTATTTTGAATGGGTACAATACGCATTAAAGATATTTGTAGTAGCATTATTTGTTGTAATAGGTATAAATAGTATTTTATATAATGCAGATTTTAAGATAATCTTAAAAAAAATAGTTGGAAAACGAAAGAGCTAAGAAAATTATATTTTAGACAATAGTTAAGAATAAAATATTTATAAAAAATGATTTACTAAAAATTAAATGTATTTTATAATTAATAAATTTATTATACTTTTCTATGTTTGTATTTTTATTCAAAAGGATATAACTAAATATTATTTTTAAATTTTGATAATAATTATTGATAATAGTATAATTGAATATATTAATAGTACAATTTATGAATTATAATAGAAAATGTTAAAAGGTGTAGGAGAATGCTATGGAAAGTAAGAAGAATGTTCAAATAGAGGCAGTAAGAGTTATTTCAATGTTGATGGTTGTCATTTTTCATTATACATATAGATTTAAAGAATTATATAATATAGATACAGTAAACTTTGACTTTTTTAAATTATTTGGTAAAATAGGGGTAGGTATATTTTTTATAATTTCAGGTTATTTTTTGGCACGAGATTATAGTAGAAAAGAGAATCCAATTAGATTCTTTGTAAACAAATTACTTAGAATATATCCGTTATATGCAATTTGTATCACAATTATATATGTGTTAACTTCTATTTTCGGATTACCGGGTCGAGAAACATCATTTATTGAATATTTTTTAAATTTATTATTAATAAATGGATTTATAGGAATTAATTATGTGGATGGGGCACATTGGTTTTTGACATATATGATTATTTTTTATGTTATGGTCGCATTTACACTTATTTTTCATAAGAATGGTAAAAAAGTTTTTTTGATATTTGCTGGTGTAAATTTTATTTTAAATATTATAAAACAATACATTCCTTTTGGAATATATATATATAAATTATGTGGAGGAGATTATTTTTGGTTTGTTTTTTTAGGGATTTTTTTGAGATATTTTATGAAAAATATTTCTAAATTTGATTTATTAGCTATTATACTATCGCTTTTTATGATATTTTTAAATTTTAAATTTATTACGTTTTTAGGCATATTGATAGGTTTAATATTGTTTATATTAGCAGTAAAGCAAAAAATGAATTTTTTTAATAAACAAATTTTTTTAACATTGGGAAGTGTATCATATATAATATTTTTAATACATCAAAATATAGGATATCAATTGTTATTGTTTCTATGTAATGTATATGGAAAATATAATATTTTATTTATTTTTGTAGTATTTAGTATTATATTAGCGATTTCATTTTTGTTATACAAATATTGTGAGCTTCCAATTGAACGTAAAATTAATAAAATTTTGAGGAGGAATTAGTGTGAAAACATATCTAATAACGGGAGGAGCTGGTTTTATAGGCTCAACATTAAGTCAAAAATTATTAGAACAAGGAAATAAAGTAGTTGTAATAGATAATTTTTGCGCTTTTTATAATCCAAAAATAAAAGAGAATAATGTAAAGAATTTATTAAAAAATGAAAATTTTAAATTATATAGGAATGACATTAGAGATAGGCAAGCCATAAAGCAAATATTTGATGAAAATCAAATAGATGTAGTAATGAATTTAGCAGCTATGGCAGGAGTAAGACCATCAATAGAAAATCCAATTCTGTATCAAGAAGTAAATTGTTTAGGTTTACAAAATATATTAGAAGAGATGAGAGCTCATGATGTGAAAAATGGAGTATTTGCGTCATCTAGTAGTGTATATGGAAATTGTAAGGAAGTACCATTTAGAGAAGATATGATAGTAGACTATGCTATAAGTCCATATGCGGCAACGAAGAAAGCTAATGAAGTAATGGCTCATGTTTATCATAAGTTGTTTGATATGAATATAATTATGCTTAGATTTTTTACAGTATATGGACCAAAGCAAAGACCAGATTTAGCAATAAACAAATTTACACGATTAATGATAGAAGATAAAGAAATACCAATGTTTGGTGATGGTACGACATCAAGAGATTATACATATATCGATGATATAGTTGATGGAATAATCAAATCTTGTAATTATTGTATTAATAATAAAGATGTATATGAAATATTAAACATAGGAAATTCTTCACCAACAACATTAAAAGAAATGATTGAAACAATAGGTGAAACTCTTGGAATCAAGCCTAAGATAAAACAATTACCAATGCAACCAGGAGATGTTGATAGAACTTATGCAGATGTTTCAAAAGCAAAAAAATTAATAGGATATGAACCAAAAACGCCATTTAAAGAGGGAATAAAAAATTTTGTGGATTGGTATAAAAAAAATAAAGAATTGTATGTATAATTAAGGAGAGGTTAAAAATGAAACAATATAACATTGTAGTAGCAGGAACAGGATATGTAGGTTTAGTTGCAGGAGTATGTTTTGCAGAAAAAGGGCATATGGTAACTTGTGTGGATACTGATGAGAATAAAGTAAAATTAATGGAATCAGGAGTTTGCCCAATATATGAACAGGATTTAGAAGAATTGATGCAAAAGAACTATAAAGAAGGAAGATTGTACTATACAACTGATTATAAATCAGCATATAAAAATGCAGATGCAATATTTATAGGGGTAGGAACACCAGAGCAACCGGATGGTTCTGCAAATTTATCATATGTTGCAACAGTATCAAGACAAATTGCTGAGAATATCGAAAAGGACTGCTTAGTAGTAGTAAAATCAACAGTTCCAATAGGAACAAATGATAAAGTAGAGCAATTTATAAAGGATTCGTTAGTACATAATGTAAAAGTAGAAGTTACAAGTAATCCAGAATTTCTTGCACAGGGAACAGCAGTAAGAGATACATTACAAGCAAAAAGGATAGTAATTGGAACAGAGAGCAAAGAGGCTGAAAAAATACTAAAAGAAATATATGAACCATTTGAATTACCGATTGTTTCTGTAAACAGGAGAAGTGCTGAAATGATAAAATATGCGTCAAATGACTTTTTAGCTTTAAAAATATCATATATGAATGATATAGCAAATCTTTGTGAATTAGTTGGTGCTAATATAGAAGATGTTGCAAAAGGAATGTCATATGATCCTCGTATTGGAGCAAAATTTCTGAATGCAGGTATAGGTTATGGTGGAAGTTGCTTCCCAAAAGATACAAAAGCATTGAAATACTTAGCTAAACAACATGGATATAAATTAAAAACAGTAGAAGCAGCAGTTGATGTAAATGCAGCCCAAAAGGTAAAATTATTTAAAAAAGCATCTGACAGGATGATAACTTTCCATGGACTAAAAGTTGCTGTTTTAGGATTAACATTTAAACCAGGAACAGATGATTTAAGAGAGGCTCCATCATTAGATAATATAAAATTATTATTAGAAAGTGGTGCAGATCAAATTTATGCATATGATCCAGTAGGAGAAGATAATTTTAAAAAGAAATACCCAACAGAAATAAATTATGTTTCAACACCAGAAGAAGCCTTAAAAGGTGCTAATATATGTTTCATTTTTACTGAATGGAATGAAATTAAACAAATAAAGCCAGAAGATTACAAAAAATTGATGAAAACTCCTTTAGTTTATGATGGAAGAAATATATATTCTATTGATGAAATGAAAAAAGGTGGTATAGAATATTATTCAATCGGAAGATAAAGATAGTTAAAAATATAATTCTCTTTGTTTAAACTTTAATATAAAAAATATAAAAAATACTTGCAAATTTTTGAACTTACATATATACTATAAAGGTAATTTAAAACCAAGGAGGACCTAATGGAAGAATTAGATTTGAAAGAACTATTTGAAATGTTCTGGAATAAAAAAATTAAAATAATATTAATAGTAGCAATATTTGGAGTTATTGGGGTAATATATACAGTTATGTTTGTAACTCCGGAGTATACATCTTGGACCACATTAGTTTTAGCTGGTCAAGAGAAAAGTAATTCTGATAAAGAAACGAGTGAGACTATTACAACTACAGATTTAACTTTAAATTCAAAATTGGTTGCTACATATAGTGAATTGGTTACAAGTACAAATGTAGTACGACAGGTTATATCAAATTTAGGAATTTCAATGGATGAGGAGGCATTAAAGAAGAATATTGGAGTAACAGCTCGTGAAGGTACAGATGTAATTGAAATCTCTGTGACAGATCAAAATCCAGCATATGCAATGCAAATAGCAAATGAAACTGCAAAAGTGTTTATGGAACAGGTATCAGAAATATATAACATAAGCAATATTCATGTTGTTGATCAAGCAGAAGAGCCAAAAACTCCATCAAATGTAAATCATGTAAGGGATGTTATAATATTTGCATTTGTAGGAATAGTAGCATCAGTAATTTATGTCTTAATTGCAAATATGTTAGACAATACAGTAAAAACAAGGGAAGAAGTGGAAAGAATGTTTAAACTTCCAGTTATAGCAGAAATACCACTAGCAACAGTTGAAAAAGGAGGTAAAAAATAATGAAAAAAGAATTAATTGCACAAAGAGATCCAAAATCTCCAATTTCAGAAGTTTTTAGAACACTAAGAACAAACATACAATTTATGAATAGTGGAAAAAAATTAAGAGTAATACAAGTAGCATCAACGTTTCCAGGAGAAGGAAAAAGTTATGTTTCTTCAAATTTAGCAGTAACATTTGCACAAGCAGGTAAAAGAGTAATAATAATAGATGCAGATATGAGAAAAGGAAGATTATTTTCAATATTTGGTGCATCTCCAAGACCAGGGCTTTCAAACTATTTATCAGGAATAGATGCAGATGAAAATGGAAATTCAGATATTTCAAAATATATTCAAAGAACAGCAGTAGATAATTTACTACTAATTGCTGCAGGGAATATTCCACCTAATCCATCTGAATTATTAGTTTCAGAGCAAATGAAAAATTTATTAGAAGAGTTGAAAGAAGTATGTGATATAGTAATAGTAGATGGGACACCATGTGCTTTAGTTGCGGATTCTGTAATTTTATCTAGAATAGTTGATACTACAGTAATCGTTACAGCATGTAAAGAAACAAAAAAAGAGAATTTAGATAAAATTGTAAAGAATATTAAACAAGTTGGAGGTAACATTGCAGGAATTGTAATAAATAAAGTTCCTATTTCAGCTAAAAAATATAGTGAGAATTATTATTATGGTTCAACTGTAATGTCTGATATGCCAAAATCAAAATCAAGAATGAAAGAAAGTGCTAGAAATGCAGAACAACTAAAAAGAAGAACAACAAGAAGTGTAGCACAAAATTTAGGTCAAAATACAGCAAAACCTGTAAATAATAAACCAAAAAGAGATGCAGGGGATTTGCCAAAACCTAAATTTAATTCAGATACAAATTCAGAAAATAGTAGTCAAGCAACAGAAACTGCAAATGATATATTAAAAAGAGTTAATTCGTATTTAGAACAAGAAAAAAAGAATTTAAACTAACAAGAGAGGAAACAAGAAAATGATAGACTTTCATACACATATATTACCAAATATAGATGATGGTTCAAGGAGTATAGATGAAACATTTAATTTAATAAAAGAAGCAAAAGAAGTAGGATTTGAAGGAATAGTATTAACTTCACATTATATAGAAAATTATTATGAGACAGATGTGCCAGAAAGAGATGTATGGGTAAAGGCAATTTCTGAAAATTTACAGGCAAAGGGAATTGAAACTAATTTATATCTTGCAAATGAAATATATATATCAGATAATATGATGAATTTATTAGAACAAGGAAAGGCATCAACTATTAATAATAGTTGTTATGTTCTATTTGAGCTGCCATTAAATTCAGAACCATTAAATTTATATGATGTGATTTATTCTTTACAGGAAAATAAATTAATACCAATACTTGCTCACCCAGAAAGATATAGTTATGTTCAAAAGGAGCCAGAATTAGTTTATGATTTAATAGAAAAGGGTTGTTTAATGCAATCTAATTACGGTAGCATAATAGGTCAATATGGGGTAAAAGCAGAATTTATAGTAAGAAAATTTCTAGAAAATAATATGATTCATTTCTTAGGTAGTGATGTTCATAGACAAAATTCTATATATCCAAAAATACCATTTGCTTTAGAGAAAATAAGTGAAATTGTAGGAGAGCATAAATTAGAAGAATTAACTACTATAAATCCAAAATTAGTTTTAGCCAATAAAAAGATTGAAATAGATGAACCTGTTGAATTTTCATTAAGTTTTAAGGAAAAAATAATGATGGCTTTAAAAAAATAGGCTGAATGTCAATAGTTGGGGTGGGAAACTTTGAAAGTTTTTTGCTTCAGCTTTTTTTTTAATTTATATTGTTTTTTATGATATTTTTATGATATACTAGCTAAGTATAAAAGATAAATCATGTTAATAAAAAATAATACACCTATTGTATATTATAGGTTTAATTATAGAAATAATTGAATATATATTAGATATAATACTGAAAGGATTTGATTTTAATGAGAAAATATTTTGGTACAGATGGTATAAGAAGAATTGCAAATACTGAATTGACACCAGAATTAGTATATAAAGTTGCAAAAGCAGGTGCATATGTATTATCAAAACATTCAGATCATATACCTACAATTTTAATAGGAAGAGATACACGTATATCAGGAACTTTAATAGAAAGTGCAATGACAGCAGGTTTTTTAAGTTATGGAGCAAATGTTAAATTACTAGGTGTGATACCTACACCAGCAGTTGCATATTTAACTAGAAAATTAAAGGCTGATGCAGGGGTAGTTATTTCAGCATCTCACAATACATTTGAATTTAACGGTATAAAATATTTTAGTAATAAAGGAATGAAGATACCAGACAGTTTAGAAGAAGAGATAGAAGAGGTAATGGATTCAGGAAAGATAGATGAACTTACAGCGATAAGTAGTAAGATAGGTGTATCTGAAAATAGAGAAGATTTAATAGATGAATATGTATATTTTTTCCGTAAAAATTTTGATGATATATTTGATAGTTTTAACAAAGATAATTTTAAAGTTGCTTTGGATACAGCAAATGGAGCAACATCATTTGTAGCGGAGAAGGTTTTTAAAGTATTAGGAATTCCTTATGAGATAATAAACAATTCTCCAGATGGAATTAACATAAATCATAATTGTGGTTCTACACATTTAGAGATGTTAAAAAAATATGTTGTTGATAACAAGTTGAGTTTAGGGGTAGCATATGATGGAGACGGAGATAGATGTCTTGCTGTTGATGAAAATGGAGAAGAAATAGATGGTGACAAAATAATGGCTATTATTTCTGATTATTTAAGAAGGAAAGGTAAATTAAAAAAGGATACTATTGTTGCAACAGTAATGAGTAATTTAGGGCTTCATAAATATGCTAGAGATAATGGATTAGAATTATTGCAAACAAAAGTTGGAGATAGATATGTTCTAGAAGAAATGCTAAAAGATGGATTTAATATAGGTGGTGAACAATCTGGACATGTAATTTTATTAGATTATAATCCAACAGGTGATGGAATATTAACTTCTTTGATGTTAATAATTGCAATTTTAGAAAAAGAGCAAAAAGCATCAGAAGTTGCATCAATAGTTAAACTATATCCACAAGTTTTAATAAATGCTAAAGTAGATAGTAGTAAAAAATATGATTACGAAAAAGACAAAGAAATAAAATTGGCTATTGATAAATTAGAAAAAGAATTTGCAGGAAATGGTAGGGTGCTAATACGACCATCTGGTACAGAACCTTTAGTAAGAGTAATGATAGAAGGGGAAAATCAAGAAGACATAACAAAGAAGGCTAAACAAATTGCAGATTTAATAGAAGTTAAATTAAAATAGTATTTTAGAAGTAGTTATAAAAATTAGGAATAGAAAGAGTGATTGTTTTGAAAATTATAGCAGTTGGAGATATCATAGGAAATGCAGGAGTAAGAGAACTTGCTAATAAATTAAAAAATTTAAAACAGAGAGAAAACATCGATTTTTGTATTGTTAATGGAGAAAATTCAGCAGAAGGAATGGGGATTACAGAAAAGAATTTTAATGATATTTTAGAAGCTGGTGCAGATGTTGTAACAATGGGAAATCATACTTGGGGTAAAAAAGATATATTTAAATTTATAGATCATCCTAAGTTAATTAGACCAGCAAATTATCCTGAAGGTGTAGTAGGAAAAGGCTTTGGAATATTTGATTGTAATGGTAAAAAAATTGCTGTTATTAATGCACTTGGCAGAGTTGATATTAATATTTTGACTGAAAATCCTTTTTTAATTATTAAGAATATTGTTAAAATGATACAAAATGAAGTTGATATGATTTTTGTTGATTTTCACGCAGAAGCAACGGCAGAAAAAATAGCAATGGGAAATTATTTAGATGGGAAAGTAACTGCTGTTTTTGGAACACATACACATGTTCAAACTGCAGATGAAAGAATTTTACCTAAATCTACAGCATATATTACTGATATAGGAATGACTGGACCTAGAGATTCTGTAATAGGTATGGACATAGAGGTTTCTATAAAACGTTTTGAAACTACTCTTCCAGAAAGATATAAAATTGCTTCAGGAAAATGTATTTTTAATGCTGTTATTTTTGAGATAGATGATGATACAAATAAAGTGTATAATATTAAGAGAATTTTTCTTGGAAAATGATGGAGTAATGGATTGAAATTATAGAGCTAGTTTTTTCTGATAATGCTTTTCTTAGCTTGCTATTTGCTTTAAAATCTAAAATATTATTATTGCATCGAGAAAAATGTCGAAATTCTAATTTTTTTGCGATGAAAACTTGAAAAAATTTCCAGAAAACTATTTACAAACAATTCCAAATAATGTAAAATAACATCATAAAAGTTGCAACAAAAATTAAATTAATAGGAGGCAAAAGAAAATGGAAATTTTAAAAATTTCATCAAAATCAAATCCTAATTCAGTAGCAGGAGCTATAGCTGGATTAGTAAAAGAATCAAACAAAGCAGAAATGCAAGCAATTGGAGCAGGGGCATTAAATCAAGCGGTAAAAGCAGTAGCAATAGCAAGAGGTTTCGTAGCACCATCAGGGGTAGATTTAGTATGTATCCCAGCTTTTGCTGAAGTAGAAGTAGAAGGAGAAGACAGAACGGGTATAAAATTGATTGTAGAATCAAGAACATAGATATTAGATGAACTTTAGGGAATTCCTTGAATTTTAAGGTCTTTAAAGTTCATTTTTATGCTATAATGAAAACCAACCAAAAAACGGAAATTGTAGATGTTATGTGGTTATTAAATATTGATAGATATTTATAGAAAAATAGAATTGACTTTTTTATAAATTTATGTAAAAATGAAAAAGTAATTAATATAATATGGAAGGAAGTAATAAAATGGAAAAATTAAGAGGATTTGAAATAGCAAAGGGGTTTGAAGATAAGAATATAAATCTTCCAATACGTAAGACAAAATATTCAGCTGGCTATGATGTAGAAGCTGCGGAAGATACTATAATACCAAGTTTTAAAAAAGGAATGGCACCAACACTTGTAAAAACAGGATTAAAAGCATATATGCAAGATGATGAAGTATTATTATTATATAACAGAAGCTCTAACCCTAAAAAGAAAGGTTTAATATTAGCAAATAGTGTAGGAGTAATAGATAAAGATTATTATGGAAATCCTGATAATGATGGACACTTTATGTTTGCTTTTTTTAATATTAAGGATGAAGATATAGAAATAAAAAAAGGAGAATGTATTGGGCAAGCTATTTTTCAAAAGTTTTTATTAACAGATGATGATAATGCAGAAGGAATTAGAATGAGTGGATTTGGTTCTACAGGGAGATAGTATCTATCATTTTAAAATGATTAATTTTTTAACATAATTAAGGAAATAATCAGTTGTTACTAGATAGTTTAGTATGTAAAAAATCATGAATAATTAGTTCAAAAGATTAAAAACTAAAGAAAAAAATTTCAACTCAGCTTTGCTTAGAGTAAAGCAAATTTTAGCAAAAATATACATAAAAAAATCAGGCAATGTCTTTGACTTTTGCCTTTTTTTGTAGTATAATAAATATGGTTAAAAAATCCAATAAAGTTAATTCATACCTTGACTTAACTTTATAATATTTTTTGCTGAAAAAAAACTGAAAGGAGTGACTTACATGTTTAATGTAGGAGACAAAATTGTATACCCAATGCACGGGGCAGGAACAATAGATGCAATTGAAGAAAAGGACATTTTAGGACAAAAGCAATCTTATTATATACTAAAAATGCCAGGAGAGGTTAAGGTTATGGTACCAACAGCGAAAGCGGAAGAAGTTGGAGTAAGAAATATAATAGATAAAGAATCAGCAGAAAAAGTAATTGGAGTTTTAGAAAAAGATGAGACAGCTATGGATAAAAATTGGAATAAACGTTATAGAGACAATATGGAAAAAATGAAAAGTGGAAACATATATGAGGTGGCAGATGTAGTAAGAAACTTAAGCTTTAAACAAAAAGAAAAAGGACTTTCTACTGGAGAAAAGAAAATGTTAAATAATGCTAAACAAATTTTAGTTAGTGAATTAGTTTTAGCTGAACATGCTACACAAGACGAAGTGGAAAAATTGGTGGAAAATAAAATAAATACATCATTTATGACTTTTAGAACAGAGGATGTTGGACAAGAAAGCATTGTTAAGAAATTTATTCCTTTTGAAGGTACAGGCACTTCTGAAAATTAGTTTTATTATGAAAAGTGGTATACTCCAAATTTTCGGATAGCAAATTTTGGAGTATTTGCTTTTTGTTATATGGCGTTTTTTTTTATACAAAAAAATGGCGAGTTGTAAATGCAATTTCTAAAATATTAAATGATTATTAGATGTAAGAAAAACATCAAAAAAATTTGGTTAAAGGTTAATTGCAAAAGTAAATTCTAGTTTGAAATGCAAGACTAAATGCAAGTTTAGAGTGATTTTGGAATATATTCCCAGTAATAAAAAACACCTAAATCTTAAAAATAAAAGTAGAAGATTTGTCTGTGCAAGACTAAATTCTACTTTTTTGTTGCTTTGTCTTATCTAAAATATTATTTTTTATTGTTAATTAAATATGGTTTTAGTATAATATTATCAGGGTG
>CALXSO010000018.1 GCA_944391155.1 uncultured Clostridia bacterium | reverse complement strand
ATCTAGCAGATGAATTCAAAAAATCAAATGGAATTGATTTAAGACAAGATAAAATGGCAATGCAAAGATTAAAAGAAGCAGCAGAAAAAGCAAAAATAGAATTATCAGGAATGCAACAAACACAAATCAACTTACCATTTATAACAGCAGATAGCACAGGACCAAAACACTTAGATGTAACATTAACAAGAGCAAAATTTGAAGAATTAATTCATGACTTAGTAGAAGCAACTAGAGGACCTGTAAATCAAGCACTAAAAGATGCAGGTATAACTGCAAATGATATTCATAAAGTATTATTAGTTGGAGGTTCAACAAGAGTACCATGTGTTCAAGAAATGGTTAAAAAAATAACAGGAAAAGAACCAGACAAAGGAATAAACCCAGATGAATGTGTTGCAATTGGTGCAGCAATCCAAGGTGGTGTACTATCAGGAGATGTAAAAGATTTAGTACTATTAGATGTAACACCATTATCATTAGGTATTGAAACATATGGAGGAGTATTCACAAAATTAATCGAAAGAAACACAACAATACCAACAAAAAAATCACAAGTATTCTCAACAGCAGCAGATGGTCAAACATCAGTAGAAGTACACGTATTACAAGGTGAAAGAGAAATGGCAGCAAACAACAAAACACTAGGAAGATTCCAATTAACAGGAATTCCAGCAGCACCAAGAGGAGTTCCACAAATAGAAGTTACATTTGATATAGATGCAAACGGTATAGTACATGTATCAGCAAAAGATATGGCAACAGGAAATGAACAAAATGTATCAATAACAGCATCAACAAATCTTTCAGATGAAGACATAGAAAAAGCAGTAAAAGATGCAGAAGCACATGCTGCAGAAGACAAGAAAAAGAAAGAAGAAATTGAAGTAAAAAATAATGCAGAAAGTTTAATATACAACAGTGAAAAAACACTAAAAGACTTAGGAGACAAAATAAGCGGAGAAGAAAAAGCAAAAGTAGAAACAGAAATAGAAAATACAAAGAAAGCATTAGAAACAAACGACACAGAAAAAATAAAAGAAGCAACAGAAAAACTAACAAAAGTATTTTATGACATGTCAGAGCAACTATACAAAAACGCAAATCCAAACGGAGCCCAAGGAGTAGACCCAAATGCAGCACAAGCAGGAGCAGACGCAAACTCAACAGAAAATGGAAATGACGGAAATGTATATGATGCAGACTACAAAGTAGAAGACGACGACAAAAAATAGGGATTAAGGGACGGTCCTTCCAATCCCTCCTAGGAGGGATTTTGGGGACGGACCTCAAAAATTTTATAAAAAATTACTAATAAAATATTATTATGATATGTATAAAAAAGAGGTTGGAGGCAAAATTATAAAATTCCAACCTCAAAATTTAACAAAGTTTAAAAGGAGAGAAAAATGCCAAAAAAAGACTTAAGCATATCAGAAATGCAAAAGAAGTATAATAAAACAACGTTTTAATGGGAGGAAAAAATGGCAGGAAAAAGAGATTATTATGAGGTTTTAGGCGTTAGTAAAAATGCGACTGATGAGGAATTAAAAAAGGCATATCGTAGATTAGCTAAAAAATATCATCCTGATGCAAACCCTGATAATAAAGAAGAAGCGGAAGCTAAATTTAAAGAAGTAAATGAAGCTTATGAAACATTATCTGATCCTCAAAAAAGGAGAATGTATGACCAATTTGGACCTGATGGTCCTCAAGGCTTTGGTGGAGGTGCAGGAGGTCCTTTTGGAGGTCAAAATGGATATTATTCATATACAACTTCAGGATTTGATGGATTTGGAGATTTTGGCGATTTAGGAGATATCTTTTCATCATTCTTTGGTGGTGGATTTGGTGGAAGGCAAAGTGCCAAAAAATCAAATGGCCCACGAAAAGGTGCAGATTTAAATTTAAATATGGATATAACCTTTGAAGAAGCATATTTAGGAGTTGAAAAAGAAGTAGTTATAACAAGAAATGAAACATGTTCTAATTGTCATGGAACAGGAGCTAAACCTGGTACTAATCCAATTAAATGCCCAGACTGTAAAGGAACTGGCCAAGTAAGACAAGTACAAAATACAATTTTGGGTCAAGTACAAACAACTAGAACTTGTTCAACTTGTCATGGTACTGGTGAAATTATAAAAGAAGTTTGTGATATATGTAAAGGAAAAGGAACAGTAAGAAAACAACCTAGAATTAGGGTAAAAATCCCAGCAGGAATTGATGATAATCAAACAGTAGTACTTAGAAATGAAGGAGACCCAGGACAAAAAGGTGGACCAAATGGAGATTTATATATTACAGTAAGAATAAAAAAACATAGTATATTTACAAGGTCAGGCAATAATGTCTTATGCAACATTCCAGTAACAATTACACAAGCTACATTAGGAGCAGAACTTGAAATTCCGATGGTTGATGGAAGTAAGGAAAAATATAGAATACCAGAAGGAACTCAAACAGGTACAAAATTTACAATTAGAAATAAAGGATTCAAATTTGTAAATTCTTCAGCTCAAGGAGATTTTGTTTTTACAGTTAATGTACAAGTACCAAAAAGATTAACAAAAGAGCAAAGAGATTTAATGATTGAACTTGCAAAAACTATGAATGAACAGCCACCTGTAAAGAAAAGAGGATTTTTTGGATAAATTAAAATTAAGTAAATAAATACAAAAATTATTAAATATCAGTCACTAATTACAGAAAAATTCATATAACCGTTCAAAAATAGATATAAATATTTTTGTCAAAACATAGGTTTAAGGTGTTTTAAGCAAAATATTTATATAATAACTTTTGGAACGGTTATTTTTATATAAAAAATAAAATATAAAAAATAGAATATAACAAATTTATACTAGAAATTTGTTATCAATATATTAAAACATAAAAGCTATTTTGAATAAATTTTCTGTATCTCAGAAACATACATAGTATGATAATCATTATTCTCATACCATTTACTATTTAATTCAGGTATTATAAATCCATTAGAAGTTATATTCTGCATATATAATTTCTTACAAATAAAAACTAATGAAGCCTCTACAAAGTATGGAGTATTATTAATAAAATCAGAAGTTAAATTTGTTTTTGAAATTTTATCTTCATCTTTTCCAGAAACACTACCCAAATAACTCAAATCCTTTTTGAATTCTTCTGTAAAAAAACATAAAGAAAAAGTCTCATTATTATCAATGAATTCTTTAGTATATCTTTGAGGTCTGATAAAAGTAAAAGCAACATTTTTTCCCCACATCACACCAAGAGATCCCCAAGAAGCAGTCATTGTATTAATTTTATCTTTTGTACCAGCGGTAATCAGCATCCATTCTTTACCTATTTTAGTAAATGGATTAAAATTAAAATCATCAAAATTCATTTCTTTAAAATCATTCACGAAAAATTCCTCCTTTAAAAAATATAGACACAAGTCTATAAAATTTTTTTAATATATTTTAATTACTTTTAATATTATAATATAATTTTCAGAAAAAATGAATAAAATTAAAATAATTATTTAAATTGAAAATTTAACGTGTAGTTACTAGTTAGACTTCATTTTGTAGAGTAGTCTCAAAAGTTAATATATAAGTATTTTTCCATATACAACAAGAAATGTTACCTATAAAAAAACCGCGTAAGTCATAATGATGTAGCTTTGCTACCTTTTTTATCAAAGACCAATAGGTAGACCCAAAGCTTGTTTTGACAAAAAATACGTATATATCAAACTTTCAGACGTATTACTATTATGCCATAATGAATAGTAAAAACGTATAACAAAGTAATTCTATTTTTTACTGAATTTGCTAAACACGAAGCCAAAAAAAAGATATAATATACCAAAATAGTAAAAAATTAAAAAAGGTAAGTGAATTAATTGAAAAATAGAGAAAAAAAGAAAAAAGTATTATTTATTTCAAGCACAGGAGGACACTTAAATGAATTACTACAATTATCTCCATTATTTGAAAAATATGATTCCTATATAATAACAGAAAAAGACAAAGCAAACGAAAGTTTAAAAGAAAAATATGGAGAAAAACTTTATTTTTTACCATATGGAACAAGAGCAAAATTATTTACATATATATTTAAATACCTGTACTTATGCTTTAAAACAATATTTCTATATATAAAAATAAGGCCAAAAGTAATAGTAACAACAGGAACGCATACAGCAGGGCCAATGTGTATATTAGGAAAAATAATTGGTAGCAAAATAATATATATAGAAACATTTGCAAACACAAACAGAAAAACTGCAACTGGAAGATTAATATACCCAATTGCAGACTTATTTATTGTGCAATGGGAAGAAATGTTAAAGATTTATCCCAAAGCAATATATGGAGGTTCGATATATTAATGATATTTGTAATGTTAGGAACACAAAATAACAGTTTTCATAGATTACTAGAAAAAATAGACGAATTAATAAAAAAAAGAAAAATAACTGATGAAGTAGTAGTGCAAGCAGGATATACAAAATACCAATCTAAAAATATGAAGATATTTGACTTTATACCAAGGGATAAAATAGAAGAATATCAAAAAAAAGCAAACTTCATAATAACACATGGAGGAGTAGGGTCAATAATTAGTTCATTAAAATTAGGAAAAAAAGTAATAGCAGTACCAAGAATGCACGAGTATCATGAACATGTAAATAA
The DNA here is from genome assembly GCA_944391155.1 of uncultured Clostridia bacterium. Lineage (GTDB taxonomy): Bacteria > Bacillota > Clostridia > TANB77 > CAG-508 > CAG-269. Next base: position 10,058 of record CALXSO010000018.1, on the reverse strand, counting down.
TCACCAGACAGAAATTGTAGAACTATTTCAAGCAAAAGGATATATCATAGGAATAAAAAGTGTAGACGAATTAGAAGAAGCAATTTTAAAAATATCAATATTTAACCCAGAAGAATATAAATTAAATAACAAAAAAATGATAGATATTATAGATAAATTTATTGAAAAAGCATAATATAAAAAATTTTGATAAAAAAATAAATTTCAAAACAAAAAAATACTATAATAAGTTAGAAACAAAAGCTAAACAAAAAATAAAAGAGAAAAAGAATCAAATAACACAAAATAAATTATTATAAAAAAGAAATGAGGAAAAAAATTGCAAGAAACTCAAATAACAAAATTAGAAGAAATAAAAGTAGCCATAAATAAACTATTTAATTCAATTGGGTTCATTATTCTAATTGGAATATCAATAATGTTAAAAACATTATTTTTTTATCAAGACACAATAATGATTAGAGAACAATTAAATTTTAATATCATAATAGGAAGTATATCTTTTATATTAATAATACTACTAATTTGTCTAACATTATCAAATAGGCAGAGGATATTTATAGGGCTAACATTTAATTTGATTCTTAGTATAATATTATTTGGAGACGATTTATACTATTCATATTCAAGTAATGTTTTATCAATTTCACAAATCACAAACTTGCAATATGGAGAAGAAATAATGACAACATTGCCAATGCTAATAAAATTTAGACATATAATATATTTTATAGACTTAATAATAATAATTGCTTTAATAATTTCTAAATATTTAAAAATCGAAGAAAAAAGAAAATTAGACAAAAAGGGAAAAATTTTAAGAACAATATCAGGATGTTTAGCAATTTTTGTATATGTTATTATAGGAAACACATATTCAGCAAAAGCATTTGAAGATCCGTACAATAAAGACTTACAAATAAAAAAAGCAAGCATATATGGCTATCACATAGCAGACATTAAAAATGCACTTCAAATAAAAAAACAAGCAATTTACACAAACAAAGAAGATATGCAAAAAGACTACAATAATTTAAAGCAAGAATACAAAACACTGTATGGAGACAGTAATTATGAATTACAAGGAGCAATAAAAGGAAAAAATATAATAATATTACAACTAGAATCTATTCAAGAATTTGTATTACACAAAACTATAAACGGAAAAGAAATAACACCAAATTTAAATAAATTTTTAAAAGAAAACATAGAATTTTCAAATATGTTCATGCAAAGTTATTCATCAACAGCAGATTCAGAATTTTCAAGCATATCATCAATGTATCCAATGGAAAATGGAATGTCATTTAGCAAATATCCAGGAAATTCAATAAATGACATATTTAAAATGTTCAAACAAGACAATTATATAACTTCATACATACATGGAAATTATAGTTATTTTTGGAACAGAGGAAATGTATATAGTAAATTACCAGTAGATTATTTAGAATTCAAAGATAAATTCGAAGATATTTCAGAAAACATAATGGGATATTTATCAGATGAATTATTATACAAACAAGCAGTAGAAAAACTAAAAAACTATGAAAAACCATTTATGACATATATTGTATCAGCATCTTCACACACTAATTTTAGTTTAGACGGATTAGAAGATTGGAGTAAAGTACAAATAGATGTAGGAAAATACAAAGGAACTTTTTTTGGAAACTACTTAGAATCAGTAAGTTATGCTGACTATGCTTTTGGAACATTTATAGAAGAACTTAAAAAATCAGGAATATATGATGATACAATAATACTTTTATATGGAGATCACAACGGATTAGAAATGTATAATAATGAAATGATAGAATATTTAAAAGAGACAACTCCAAATTTAACAGTTACAGATATAAAATTAAATTATATAAGAGTAGCTTGTGGAATGAAAATACCAGGAATTGAACACTTGAAAATTGAAAAACCAGTAAGTAAACTCGATATAAAACCAACATTTGCATATCTATGTAACCTAGATGAAGAATTTGCATTAGGAACAAATATGTTTGCAAGGAAAGACTTTATTTGCTTAAATAATGAAAGAATTGTAACAAGTAGATATTATTTTGATGAAAACTGGTATGAAAAAAATACAGGAAGCTTAGTGGACATAGAGAACTTATCAACAGAAGAGAAAGAATTACTAGAAAGATATCAAAATAACATGAGAACAGAATTAGATATATCTAAATCAATTCAAATATATAACTTATTAAAATAATTAACAAAAATAAGGCTAAAAATAGCAAAACAAACTATATCCAATGGCATATACTTTATGAAAGGAATGATATAAACAATGGAAGAAGAAAGAATAATAAACCCAGAATTAGAAGATGTTAAAGAAGAAAGACTAGAAAATTCCTTAAGACCAAAAACACTAGATGAATATATTGGACAAGACAAAATAAAAGAAAATATGAAGATATACATAGAAGCGGCAAAAAAAAGAGGAGAACCATTAGATCATGTATTATTATATGGTCCACCAGGACTAGGAAAAACAACACTATCAAACATCATATCAAATGAAATGAACTCTAACATAAAAATAACATCAGGACCTGCAATAGAAAAACCAGGAGACTTAGCAGCATTACTTACAAACTTATCAGAATTTGACGTACTTTTTATAGATGAAATACATAGACTTAGCAAAAGTGTTGAAGAAATATTATATCCTGCATTAGAAGATTTTACACTTGACATAATTATAGGAAAAGGCCCAAGTGCAAGATCAATACGTTTAGACTTACCAAAATTTACGCTAATAGGTGCAACAACAAAAGCTGGATCACTTACAACACCATTAAGAGACAGATTTGGAATAGTTCATCGTTTAGAATTATATTCAGTAGAAGACTTAAGCAAAATAGTGAAAAGATCAGCCAATATTTTAGATGTCAAAATAGAAGAAACCGCAGCAGTAGAAATAGCAAGAAGATCAAGAGGTACACCAAGAATTGCCAATAGATTACTAAAAAGAGTAAGAGATTATGCAGCAGTATTAGGAGATGGAAATATAAACTTAAAAATAACAAAAATAGCATTAAACAAATTAGAAATTGATGAATTAGGACTAGATGAAATTGATCGAAAATTATTAGACACAATGATAGTACAATATTCAGGTAGAGCAGTAGGAATAGAAGCACTAGCAGCAACAGTAGGAGAAGAAGTAGACACAATTGAAGATGTATATGAACCATATTTAATTCAAATAGGATTTATAGCAAGAACGTTAAGAGGAAGAAAGGTATTACCACCAGCATATAAACATTTAGGCTATGAATATAATCCAGAATAGCAACAAAAATGGAAGAAAGGAAGAAAGATGTCAAAAATACAAAGACTAAAATCCAAAATACAAAAAATTGCAAAAAAAGAATATGCACTTTATTTATTTTTTATAATTGTAATTTTTTCAATATTAGTAATAAAACCAATAGAAAATTTAGATGAAATATGGAATTATAATACAGCACGAGCACTCTTAACAGGGCTAATTCCATACAAAGAAATAAGTATGATAACAACTCCATTTTTACCAATAATAAATTCTTTATTTCTATTTATATTTGGTAATGAAGTTATTGTAGATAGAATTTTTTCAGCCATAATAAATGGAAGCATATTATATTTAACATTTAATATACTAAGAAAAATGTTTAAAGAAACAAACATTAGCTTAATCTCTACATTTTTACTATTTATGTTATATAAAAACTATTTCTGCCTAGATTATAATTTTTGTGTACTATTATTAGTTCTAATTATGATAAATATAGAAATAAATTTTACAAACAAAGAAAACAAAATTGAAAACACAAAAGAAATGCAAAGATATACAATTATAGACGAATTAAAACAAAACAAAAAAATAAATATTTATTTAGGAATAATTGCAGGACTTACAATATGTACGAAACAAAGTGTAGGAATTATAATCGCAGTATTTTCTGTTATATATCCATTAATATGGATTAGGAAAAAATCAATGATAAAAGAAGCAATTAAATGTAGTATATATAGAATAATAGGGATTTTAATACCAATATTAATTTTATTAGCATATCTTTTATTTACAGGGGCAATAAGCGATTTTATAGATTATGCATTAAAAGGAATAGCACATTTTAACAACAAGATTCCATATAAAAATCTACACACAGATGACAATTCTGCTATTGTGCTATTATCAAAAAGTTTAGTTCCAGTAATTATTATAATTACATTATCAGCAATTCTAACGAAAAAAAAGAAAAGAGAAAACAGAAATATATTACCATTAATAATGTATGCTATACCAATGTTAATCTTAATATATCCAATTTCAGATGCAATACACTTTCTTATTGCCACATATGTAATTTGGATAGCAGGAATATATTTAATTTTTGGAGTATTTTGTAAGTGGATATATTTAAAAATAAACATAAAAAAGAAGAAGAAAATATACAAAATTATATCACTAATTATATTTCTATTACTATTTGTAGAAATAGCATCAAACACAATAACAAACTATATGAATTATTATAATCAAGATAAAAAGCACAATATAAAGCATTATAGCGGAATCCAAATCGAAGATTATTTACTACAAAGAATAAACGAAATTGATACATATATAAAAAAACAATTAGAAAACGGAAAAAAAGTATATATATTAGATGCAGAAGCAGCAGTATATAATATTCCATTAGATATATATAACAAAGATTATGATATATTTCTAAAAGGAAATATAGGTAAAGATGGAGAAGAAGGGCTAATAGAAAAAATTAAAATACAAAGCAAAGATACAAATACTATATTTTTAGTAAGAAATGATAATTTTTCACAGAATTGGCAAACACCTTTAAAAGTAGTAAATTATGTAAAAAACAATTTTAACAAAATTGATGAAGTTTCAATTTATGATGTATACGAACTATAGGCAGATTAAATCATATCTAAAATTTAAAGAAATATTTTGGAGAATAACATGTTAGATTTAATAAAAAAAAATGAGAAAAAAAATATAAAACAATATATGCCACAAATACTAGTAGCATTTATAATATTAATAGGAATATTAATAAGAATTGTAGGAATAGATAAATTTCCAAATGCATTAAATGTTGACGAAGCATCAGCAGGATATGAGGCATTTTCAATCTTAAATTATGGAATTGATAGGAACGGAAATCTATTACCAGTATTTTTAGTAGCTTGGGGAAGTGGACAAAATGCACTACTTAGTTATTTAATGATGCCATTTATAGCGATATTTGGATTAAGCACATTTTCTATAAGATTGCCAATGGCATTAATTGGAGGAATAAGTTTAGGAGTATTTTATTGTTTACTAAAAAGAATGACAAACAAAAAAGTTGCAATAATTGGACTAATATTTTTAGCAATATGCCCATGGCATATTATGAAATCAAGATGGGGATTAGAATCTAATCTATTTCCAGATTTAACATTATTATCAATATTCTTAATAATAAAAGGATTACAAGATAAAAAAAAGATATATCAAATATTAGGATATATATTTGCAGGATTAACAGCATATGCATATGGAACATCATACTTCTTTTTGCCATTATTTTTCATACCAATACAATATATATTAATAAAAAGAAAAGAAATAACCATAAAACAAGCAATAGCAAACCTACTAATAATAGGAATAATATCATTACCAATCATTTTATTTGTAATAATAAATACATTTAATTTGCCAGTAATAAACTTACCATTTATGACAATTCCAAGAATGGAAGTAAATAGATATGAAGAAATAGCATCAATATTCTCAAGTGAATTTATACAAAAAAGTATAACAAACTTTTCAGAAAGTATAAAAATAATATTTAAACAAGTAGATGGACTACCTTGGAATTCAATATGGCCATTTGGAACAATATATGTTTTTTCAACTATATTTACAGTTATAGGAATAGCTATTGCTATAAAAAATAGAAAAGAAATAAAATATGGATATATTATGTGGATATGGCTAATAGTAGCAATATTATTAACATTTGTATGTGAACCTAATATAAACAGATTAAACATAATATTTTTTCCAATAATTTTTTACACAGTTTTAGGAATAGACGAAGTAGCAAAACAAGGAAAATTATTTGCCATTGCATTATTAATTATATATAGTGTAAGCTTTGGATTATTTTTAAATGCATACTTTAAAGAAGATGCAAACACATATGGAACATTTGAAAGTAATCTTGAAGAACCAATTAAATATGTAAATAGCTTAAAAGATAAAGAAATATATATAACAAATACAATAAAAGAACCATATATATATGTATTATTTTACACAAAATATAACACAAATGATTTTGTAAACACTGTAGAATATTACAACGAAGGAGATGCATTTAGACAAGTAAAGACATTTAAAAATTATCATTTTATAAACATAAACAAACTAGAATCAAACAACAACAATGTGTATGTTGTAAAAAATAATACATATGAGGATATAAAAGAAAACCAGAACAAATATGGAATAGAAAATGTAGAAGAACAATTTAATATAAAAGAATTTGAAGGATATGTTGTTTTAGAAAGCAAACAAACTCTTTAAAATAAATCTAAAGTTAATAAAGAGGAGATGAAGAAATAAATGAAATTGTTAATGCATACATGTTGTGCACCTTGTAGCGTATATTGCATAGACAGTCTAAGAAAGGAAGAAATAGAGCCAACAGTATATTGGTATAACCCTAATATACATCCATACATAGAATATAAAACAAGAAGAGATACGCTAAAAGAATATACAAAAAGTATAAATGTAGAAGCAATATTTCAAGAAGAATATGGTTTAGACAAATTTTGTAAAAACGTTATAGGAGATTTAGAAAATAGATGTATGAATTATTGTTATCCAATTAGACTTGAACAAACAGCAAAATATGCAAAAGAAAATGGATATGATACTTTCACCACAACATTACTTGTAAGTCCATATCAAAATCATGAAGGAATTTGTGAGGTGGCAGAAAGAATTGCGAAAAATTATGATTTAAAATTCCTATATAGAGACTTCAGAATAGGTTTTAGAGAAGGACAAGCAAAAGCAAGAGAATTAGGACTTTATATGCAAAAGTATTGCGGATGTATTTTTTCAGAGGAAAGTAGATATTTAAGCCACAATCAAAAAATGCCAAAATTACCAGAAAGTTTTGAGTTCTTACCAGTAAAACATTTGATTAATATAAAAAAAGAAAGAGAAAACAAAGAACAATATATAGACTTACTACTTGAAGCAGACCCAAGCAAAGAAATGATTAACCAATATTTGTCTATTGGTGAATTATTTGTATTAACATATAAAGATGAGCCTGTATGTGTTTCTGTGGTAACAAAGATAGATAATGACATAATAGAATTAAAAAATATAGTAACAAAAGAAAACTACAGAGGAAAAGGCTATGCAAAAAAGATGATTAAGTATTTAGTAGATAATTATAAACAGAAATATAATAAGATGCTTGTAGGAACAACAGAGAATAATATTCCATTCTATGTAAAACAAGGATTTGATAAATATGAAAAAACAATAAAAAATTATTTTATAGATACGGCTGATGAAGAAATAAAAGATGGAGATCTACATTGCATAGATATGTATTACTATTCAAAAGATTTAATAAAAAATAATGAAGTAAAGTAATATAAAATAATTTATAAAGAATATGAAAATATTAACCAAAAAATAAAGTAAAAGGGGAAGCTTATATGAAGAAGAATAAAAAAATTTTAATAATAATATCTATTTTAATAATTTTAGCAATTATAATTGTATTGTTATTAAGAAAAATTTTTATAATATCATCCTTAAATAAAAAAATTGCAAAATATGAAGAGTGTCAAAATTGTTATTATGTAATGAATCAAACAACACTGAATAAAAAAGATGATAAAACTATTGAAATGTATAAAAAAAATAATGTAGTAAAATATATAACAAGATTTGATAAAGTGATAATAACAGAATTTGTATATCCAAACGAACGTAAAACTTATGTGCAAATACCAGGAAGAAAGGAAATGAGTTTGCAAGAAACGGAGCAAGACCTAAGAATTATTCCAAATTTTTTAGAAGGTTTGGATAAAATGTCACTAGAAACAATAACTGATTATATAAGAATAAGAATAATTACTGAAGAGCTAAACGGTAAAGATTGTTATGTAATATATAACAGTGATGCAAAAATATATTTTGATAAAGATACTGGATTAGTAATTAAAGTAGAAGTGTTTTTCAATGATGAAACATATATACAAACATACGAATATAATTTTAACGAAGTCACAGATAAAGATATGGAAGAACCAGATGCATCTGATTATGAGGTAATATCATCTGGAAATTTGATAACTATTTACTAAAACGAATGACGTTTGGAATTATATTTTCTCGGAAAGAGAAAAGTTGATGAATTATTTAAAATTCAATGGCAAAATTATTTGACACTACAAAACAAAATATATGAGAACAAACTTAACACAAGCAGAAAAAGATTATTTGGAAATTATGGGAGAGAATATAAAAAAATTAAATACGAAATATTTTTCATAATGGGGGGAATATAATGATAAAAGTATTATTTGTATGTTTAGGAAATATATGTAGATCACCAATGGCAGAATGTATATTTAAGAATATAGTAAAAAAAGATGGGATAGAAGAAAAATTCTATATAGATTCAGCAGCAACAAGTACAGAAGAAATTGGAAATTCTATGTATTATAGAGCAAGAGAAAAGCTTCAACAAATGAATATAGAAATTGGAAATCACAAAGCTAGAAGAATAACAAAGGAAGACTATGAGAAATTTGACTATATTATTGCTATGGAAGAACAAAATATAATAAATATAAAGAGAATTATTGGTGAAGATAGAAAAAACAAAATATATAAATTATTAGATTTTACAAAAAATCCAAGAAATATAGCAGATCCATGGTATACAGGAGATTTTGACAAAACATATAATGATATAGTTCAAGGCTTAGAAGGATTTATAAAATATTTAAACGAAAAAATTAATATCAATGAATAAAAATAAAACTCATAAAGGGATAATAAAAAATAATAAAAAATTCAATAAAAAGGAAAATTATAATGGAAATAACAATAAAAAATGCAAAAAAAATCTTAAAAAAATATTTAAAAGACAATATAGAAAGACAATATCACTCAATCAGAGTTGCAAAAATTGCCAAAATTCTTGCTCAAGAAAATAATGAAATAGTAGAAGATGCAATAATTGCAGCACTTTTACATGATATAGGAAAATCAATGACACAAAAAGAAATGCTCAGCTTATGTACTGCAAAAGGAACATTAATGTACGACTTTGAAATTTTTCAAGTGATAAATTCTTTACATGGAAAGGCAGGAGCAATTATTTTCGAAAAAGAATTTGATAGAAAAAGTAATCCTGAAAAATTTGATAGAATAAAACAAGCAATAGCATATCATGTAGCTGGAGGAGAAGAAAAAATGTCTACTTTAGATAAAATTATTTATATAGCAGACAGTATTGAACCAGAAAAAGGAAAAAGATACAACAAAGAAGAAAAAATTTTACTAACTAAAATAAAAGAAGGAAAAAAGATAGATATTGATGAATATATAGAAATAATTATAAAAGGAAAGAAGAGAAGGGCAAAGGAAAAAGAAATGGACTATAATCCTATGATAGATAACATCTTAGAACTGTAAATTAAAATTCTAAAGTAGGACAAAATAGTAAAAGTAATAGAGTGAAACACAATTGAGAAAGAAAAAGCTTTATCAATAGAACAACATCAAATAAAAAAACAGAAATTAAGTTTTCATTAATTAAAAGAAGAATTAACAAAAAAAATAATAAAGAAGTCTATAAGAAAAGTACAGATACAAATTATATTTATGAATTTTATGAGAGATAAAAAAACAAAAAATTTGAAAAATAAATAATATTTCAAATAATAGTTAATAAAAAAGTATCAAAAACAGTAAAAAATCTTTAAGTACATTA
>CALXSO010000017.1 GCA_944391155.1 uncultured Clostridia bacterium | reverse complement strand
ATAATATTTAGCAATTAATTCGTCAAGTTCAACACTTAATTTATAGATTTCTTCATAATCAGCATTATTTTCAATGCTTTCATTTAATTTGTCTCTTAATTTACATATTTCTTCATTTAACATATTAATCTCTCCTTTTTTTAGTCTATCTTCTGTATATATATAAATTACCATATTTTTCCTATTTAGTCAAGTCTTTTCTTCTTTTTTTCGCAACTTTTGTAATCTTTTATTCGACTATTTTCATGTAATTAACAGAAAAAATAACGGTAAAAATTTTTTTTAGTTATTTTTACCGTTACTATTACAATTTTCACATTATCATTCTTCTACAGAATCTTGCCTTCTGGGTACTTTGTTTTTTCATTATTTTGACATTATTCCTTTTACATTGATAAAAATTTTTTTGTTTATTTTGCTTATACTTAATTTCAAAATCTCAAGTTTGATATTTTTGTTTAAGCTTTTACTATTGATAAAACCATCTTACTTTCATCAAAGTAATCTTCTAATGTTTGATATATTTCCTCTAAGTTTATGTTGCTAACTTGCTCTATAAATTCAAATGTATTTACATCTTTAAAATAATCTACTAAAAACATCCTTGCAATATCTGTTACATCATTGTATTCTTTAATATATTCTCCATATAAAGTCTTTTTTAGTCTTTCAAAGTCTTCTTGATTTATGTTTTGACTTTTCATCTTTTTTATTTCATTCTTAAAATTTTCATATAATTCTTCTGGATTATTTGATTGTCCTGAAATTAATACATGAGAGTATGTTTTTGAAAATTCAAAATCCATTACTGGTAGATATGATATATTTCCATTATTATACAATTGTTTATATAGGTTAGAACTTTCACCAAATAATAAATTTAAAATTAATTGCATCATTATACTTTTTCTAACTTTTTCTTTTGAACTTAAGGAAGAAAAATTATTTACTTTTATTCCAATGTTAAATAATGGTCTACTTACATCCATTTTTTGTACTATTTTTTCTTTTACTATTGTTTCTGGTTCTTCTGGATAAATTCTTTTTATTTCTCCTTTTTTGTCTTGTTTTATTATTCTTTTTTTAATTTCTTTTAATAGTTCTTCTGGTTCAAAGTCACCACATATTACCATTGCCATGTTAGATGGTACATAAAATGTATTATAGCATTTGTAAAGTATTTCTTTGTTTATATCCTTTATTGTGTCTATTGTTCCTGTAATGTCTAATTTTACAGGATTTTCATGATACATTGCTTCGAGTGTATTTAGATATACTTTCCATTCAGGATAATCATCATACATTGTTATTTCTTGTCCTATTATTCCTTTTTCTTTCTCTACATTTTCGTCTGTAAAATATGGGTGTTGTACATAATCCATAAATTCGTCTAATGCTTCATAGAAATTATCTGTACATTCATATAAATATGCAGTGTGGTCATTAGTTGTATATGCATTTGCGTTTACTCCTAAGTCTGTTAATACGTCTAGACTATTTCTTCCATTTTCTTGTTCGAACATTTTGTGTTCCAAGAAATGTGCAACTCCTTTTGGAACTTCAGTGACATTATTTTCACCTGGTACTATAAATTTACTATCATTTGATCCATAGTTTGTTCCCCAAATGATGTATTTTTTTTGTACTTTCTTTTTTGGAATTATCATTATTGTTAATCCATTTTCTAGATTCTCTAGATATAAACTTTCTTTTACTTTTAAATTTTGAATTATTTGCATCATTTCCTCCTTATTAGTTATTTTCTATGCTTCCATCTTGAAGAAAATATATTGTATCTATTTTTACAATTTTTGCTATTTCAAGAATATCTTGTTTTTTTACTTTTTCTATCATATCTATATATCCTTTTATGTCTAATTTTATATTTGTAAATTCTTGTCCAAAATAATACATTATTTCTGTATCTTGTTCGTCTTCTATTGATTTTATTGCAGCAATATATCCTCTTTTTGAGTTTTCTACATCTTCTTCTGAGAAATTTCCTGTTTTCATTTCTTCTAGTTGTGCTTTTATTATTTCTACTGCTTTTTCATAATTTGCAAATTCTATTCCACAGTTTATACAAATTGTGTTTTTCATTCTTATATAATTTGAATTAGCTGTGTATGCTAAACTTGCTTTTTCTCTTACATTTTGGAATAGTTTTGAATTTGCACTTCCTCCTAATATACTATTATATATAATTGTGTCATATTGTTTTTCTTCTTCTTGAATTGGTACTTTTAGTCCCATTACTAATTTTCCTTGATTTACATCTAAATTTTCGAAAATTATATTTTCTTGCTTTTCTGTTTCTTTTTCTATTTCATATTTTTTAATTTTTGATTTACGATTATTTATATTTTTTAAGTTTGAATTTTCTTCTACATATTTTATTATTTTTTCGTCTAATATTCCTGATATATATATATCTACAGTACATTCTTCTATAATTTTTTTGTAAGCTTTGTATAGATTTTTTTCATCTATTTTTTCTAAATCTTGGACATATCCATATTTATATAGTGAATATTTTGTATTTTTATACATTTCTTCAATACATCTATCTAAGGCATATCTGCTTTTATTATCTGCTCTGCCTTCTATTATTTGCTTTAAATTGATTTTTTCCTGTTCTACATATTGCTTATTAAATCCTTCATTTTCTATTAATGGATTAAATACAATTTCTAATAATTTGTCTATAGATTTTTGTAGGATTGTTCCATTGTCTTCTGGTAGAAATTCATCATTGATACTTTCTAAATAAAATTTTAGTATATGGTTTTCTCCCTTTTTTTCTATACCACAATCAAAAATTGCTCCATACATATTTTCTAATTGCTTACTTATTTCTTCTTGTGTTGGCATATTTTTTGATCCTCTTCTTAATATCATTGGTACCAATGAATTTTTGGTTACTGTTTCTCTTTCTAATGGCAATGATAAAAATATGGCTATTAAATTTGTTTTAAATCTTTCGTTTTGTATTAAATGTAATTTTATTCCTTCCTTTATTTGTTTTTCTTTATATAACATAGTTTACATCCTTATTAATAAATTTAGATTTTTGGATAATCTATAAACCTTTTTTAGTAAAACTAAACATTAAAGTTTCTTTTGTGAGTCTTACTTATGTAATTTTCCTATTGTTCTTATTATTTCTTTTTTTTTGAAATATATACCCTCTTTAAAATCAAAATAGAAGTTTAAGGATTTTCCCCTAAACTCCCACTATTCCAATTTTAATATTTTCTTTTTCTTGCAGCCTCTGATTTTTTCTTTCTTTTAACACTAGGCTTTTCATAATGTTCTCTTTTTCTAACTTCTTGCATTACTTCATTTCTTGCACATTGTCTTTTAAGTCTTCTTAATGCTTCTTCTATATTTCCATTATTTACTTTAATCTCTGACATTTATATTTCCCCTCCTTCCGGTCATACACGTGTGTATGCGGGATAACCCTATAACGATATATATTATACATTATAGAAAAAAGCTTGTCAATACATACTTTTCTATTTTAGGAAAAATATATTTCTTATAAAGCTGTTTGTGAATGGTATGAACCATAAAATTACACATATTATTAATACGATTACTAGTGCAATTATAAATGTTCCTATATCTTTTTTATTAAATCTTTTGATGTTTTTTACATCTGGCGTGTCCTTCAGCAATCTTTTTATTATGGCTAGAATTGCTGAAAAAGTTCCAACTTCATAATTTTCTGTATCTTGATAGTTTTGCTTTTTTTGTTTGCTTTCTTGCTTTTTGTTTGCATTTCTATTTTTTATAAAATTATTTAAATTAAATTTATCATTTGAATTATTATGTATATTACTATTGTTTTCTATGTTTTCTTGTTTTGTGAATGTATTCATATTTTGCATTTTTATATTTTGTAATTCTTTATCATATTGTTCTCTTAAAAAAACATCTGATAATACATAATATGCTTCATTAAGATCTTTTAGTATTTGTTCACATCTTAATTTTTCAATTTCATCAGTTTGTGCATCAGGGTGATATTTTTTTGCTAAAACTCTATATGCTTTTTCTATTATTTCTGTAGATGCGTTTTGGTTTACCTGTAATATATCATAATAATTTTTCATGCTATTCATTCCTTTCTAAGGTAATTGTAACTTTTTTTATTTATTACCTACATTTTTTCATTAGCGTTCTTTGTTGTATATTAAATATTATGAAATTTTTTTGAAATATTTATTTAGAATAATGTTTTGACTGATTATTTTGACATTATGTGAATTTTTCTTTGTGTAAGAATTAGTGTTTTTGTTGTAATGTCTTGCTAAATTATTTTTAATATTGATTTATTACTTTTCTTATTTTACTATATAAAATATTAAATAGCAAGGTTTTCGAGTTTTAATTTGTAATTCTGTGCAATAAAAAACTTGCTTTGTTACAATTCTGTGTGGCATAAAGGTAAACCTACTGAATAGCTTTTTATTATAACTTGAAAACTACTTAAATCCCTGACCTACTACTTCTCTTGAGTTAGTTATTATGATGAAACTTTTGGGGTCTATTTTTCTAGCTATATTTTTTACTCTTGCTATATCACCTCTGGCAGCAGCACACAT